>JBCDEX010000051.1:0-9695 GCA_039178995.1 Pseudomonadota bacterium
ACACAATGGCTTTGGACATACAATAACGAAAGGCCGCACTCGGCAATAGGAGGCATACCGCCTCGAAGGCTACTGGAAGTAGCATAACTCTCTACTTTTAACTCACGTTAAAAATGGGGTGATTACCCGGGGTTCTTGGCGTTTGAAAGACTAGAAGGTGATAAAACAAAGTTGGATGGCGCGTCCATGAACACTGCATTGGGTAAGCGATTTAATGAGAATTTGGCCGCTGAAGTACGCTTAGGATTTGGCATCATGGGCGATACGGACGAAGTAGATGAAGGTTCTATCGAATTTAAAGTTGGCTACACCACAGGCGCTTACGCCAAGATCGGAAGGAATATAACGCGTGCATTTCACCCATATGCATTACTTGGGTACACCCACATGGAAGTTGAATTGAGTGAAGACGGCATTGATAAAGAGGAAGACATCAACGGCCTGACGTACGGTGTAGGGATGGACTTCAATCTAGGCAAATCAACGGCGATTAATGCGGAAATTTCACGCTTTGATGACGAGTATAATGGTGAAGACGTACAGTATGAACGCATCACATTGGGTTTGGTTAAGCGGTTTAAGTAGTTCATACCAAGACGTTAATGGAGTCAGTCGGCTGTCCGAGTGTCAGTTGTTACTCGATGTGATCGGTGAATAGGGAGCTTGTGTTGTCATACTTTAGAGGCCAGACCGTTTTTGTGACGGGTGCGACAAGTGGTTTGGGTCTGGAAATGTCCAAACAACTCGTGGTCGGCGGTGAAAATGTTGCTGAGGTCTCATTTGACTATTTAAAGCGAAATAAAGGTCAATTCATGCTGTTAGCGGCTGTTAGCGGCCTGATTCCAAATCACTCATACAGCGCATACGCTGCGTCTAAGTTTGCCAGTGTGGGATTGGTGGAAGTATTGCGGTATGAATGGAAACCATTCTGCGTGGATGTCAAACTGGCGTGCCCTCCAACGGTGATGACACCGATGGTTGAGCAAGAGTTGAAAGAATCTCCGAAAGAATCACAGGTATTGAAGGCATTTTCAGGCTATCTCGACATTGAGTTTGCCTGCCGTTACATGCTCCATGGCCTGTCAAAACGCAGCTTCTACATCGTCCCTGGATTTAAAATCAAGGCGGTGTTGTGGTTGCAGCGCTTATTCCCGTCAATCAATCGATTCATTGCGGATCGCGTCATTGGCTTCTATCACAAGCGCTCGTCAAGGTGATGTCGTGCTTCTGATGGTGATGGGCGCAATCAGGAGCATGACATCAGTTTGTTTGAGGGTAGTGAACCCCGCAAATCTTATGCCCGTCCGGGTCTAAAAAATAACACACGTACATCTCAACCATGCCGCCGGTACGCAGCCCAGGTGGGTCTTCAGTTGTTCTGCCTCCGTTGGCAACAGCAGCATCGTGGAACGCATCGACTTGCTCAGGAGAGTTGCATTTAAACCCAATGGTAAACCCGTTGGCGGCTGTGGCGGGTTCACTGTTGAGTGGTTCGCAGACCCCCAGTGTGATGCCGTCGTGTATGTAATACAGGCGGGTTTGCCCAGTGTCGTTGGTGAGTTCGACCGGGGCGTTTACGCCCAATGTGCTCATGGTTGCGTCGTAAAATGCCTTCGAGCGTTGAATGTTGTTTGAACCGATCACCACGTGATTAATCATGCGCTGTACTCTTCATTGTTGATTTTATTAAAGAAAAATTAACACGTTGCTCTGAGTTAACCGCACCAAATGGTTAGATGAACTCATTCTTAGGAGCTGTTGTGTGACTTGCATTTTACACGGATTTTAGTATATGGTGAAAAGGCGTTCATATAACGCTCAACTCGTTTTTTTGCGTTACGTCATGTTGAAAGTATCTGTATCGATTGAAATTTTTAGTGAGGACGAACGATGATTGAAACATTCAAAGAGTTACATGAAGAGAAAGAGAAAGCGTGCATTGAAATTTGGCATAAGTTCGGCAAGGATTTTATCGACGCCAGTGATCTCCAAATAGAGTCGCAAGGGGACTCAACGGTGTTTCGGATTACTTTATCGCCGACCAATGACCATCAGATCGAAGACGCCAATGACATTTTTTTCGATAATTCACACACCATCAGCGAAATCATCATCCATGATGAAGAGGTTAAGCTGTCTGCGACGGAGTGGCTGCAAGCGCACCCTGACCCTGAGCATTCCTTGAAACTTGAGCTTAATTACAAGAAAAGTTACGAGTTTTCAGCAGGCCTGCAACCGTTGGAAGAAGATGGCTTGGCGTTGCTAGTGAGTTATTAACGTAATCGCGTATTAACTCAACGCGTCATGTAGCATGTCTTCGGATGTGATGCATTGATCTGATCGATTTTCCACGGGCTCTACTCCGTGGATGGGTCTCTCTTTTTGTTCTAAATGATCGCTGTAATGAGTCTCTGGTGCTCATGAATCCTGTTCGTCCCATTTTGATACTGTGTGTCAGTCCAGTCGTTTTGTGTTATTTCTTGTGCGTTAATCGCTTCTTGCGTTGTTGTCCAATGCATTTGTGCTCGGGCTTGGTGGGCTCTGCCGCTGTCTTGCCTAGGCGATAGGTTTCAATGGCTTCGGCGATTGAATTCACTTGATCGGAATTCAGCAGTTCGACATCAAATTGATTGATGTAGTCCGTGAACGAGCGGCTCATTTGCACATTGTCGGGTGCGTCGTGGGTGAACTGGGCATTGCCAGTCAGTACAATCAGTGATTGAAAGGTCTCCACTGTAAAGGGAGTTGTGTGAGTGGAATTAATGACGTCTTGTACGGCCAGAAGTCGTTTGAAGTTTTGATGCATCGGGTTTTGGATGATGCGACGGGTCGAGCGGTATTGTTGGCGCCATTGTCCGTGAGTGGGATTGCCGGATAATTGACCATGAAGGGGCAGTCTATCGATGATGAAGACTCCAGTCGGCACAATCAGCAAATGATCAATGCGCTCAGAGCAAGTGGGGGTTAACAGCTCAACGTCATGGAGAAGGCGCTTTGAAGAATGTTTAATTCGATGTGTTAGACGCACAGTGACCTTGAGTCGTTGCCCTATGCGCTTGCCCCAGTGCGTGTGACTGATAAGCAGCAACAAGGCAATGGGTATGAGGACGGTGAGCCCGATGACAAGGTTCGCTGAGAGTGACACGCTGTCCTCCTTATGCGGTATGATGTGCGCCTGATTGGAGCATAGCGCACCGGACGTGTGTGCACAATGCAAGGTACTGAGTGGACTGGTAATCAAGCTCTATAAATAACATAAAGAATAAATCATATGGCATTGAAAGCAAATATTTTAAAGGCTGAACTCACGGTCAGTAATATGGATGTTCATTATTACGACACCGTTAATTTGACCTTGGCGCAACACCCCTCTGAAACCGATGAGCGTCTGATGATTCGATTGCTGGCGTATGCGATGTTATCCAGTAATGAGGGCGAGCCATTGGCCTTTACCAAAGGCTTGAGCGCAGATGATGAGCCTGAATTGTGGAAAAAACACCTCGACGGACGCGTACAGCTGTGGGTAGAGCTTGGTTTGCCGAGCGACGATCGACTGCGCAAGGCGTGTGGGCTTGCTGAACAGGTGGTGCTGGTTGTGTATGGGACTGATCATAGTGTGTCACCGTGGTGGGCGAAAATTGAAGATGCGTTGTCGCGGTTTTCCAATTTGCAGGTGTTACGGATTCCGCACGATGGATCCACTGCGCTCACGCCACTGATTTCGAACTCAATGGCGGTGCAATGCATGATTCAAGATGGCGACATTCAGCTGGTGTGCGATGACGTGGCGGTATCGATCACGCCTGAGGTGCTTCGAAATTAGTGTGACTGCGTGAGCGAGTGGATCAGCGCGTCAATTTTGTAGCCGCATTCCGCGTATTCTTTAGCAGGGTTGGAGTCGTGCACAATGCCGCCGCCAGCCCATGTGCGAATGTGGCCGTCGTTGCATAAGAAAGTACGAATACAGATGTTGCTGTCGCTGTGCCCATGGGCGCTGAAATAGGCAATCGAGCCGCAATACAATTGTCGCTCGTGCTGTTCCAGCTCATTGATGATTTGCATGGCGCGAATCTTGGGCGCGCCGGTGATTGAACCGCCGGGAAAACAATCCAAAAACGTGTCTAAATGCGTGCGATCGGGTGATAATGTGCCGCTGATGGTGCTGACCAAGTGATGCACGGTGCTGAAGCTTTCCACATCAAACAGTCGCTCAACCTCAATGCTGCCGGGTACGCAGTTTTTACCTAAGTCGTTGCGCAATAAATCGACGATCATAAGGTTTTCCGCGCAATCTTTAATGCTTTGAGACAATGCGTCTGCGAGGAGCTTGTCTTCGACTGGGTCGTGACTGCGTGGGCGCGTGCCTTTGATGGGCTTGGTTTCGATGCGATGTTGATCAATGCGTAAGAAACGTTCTGGCGATGCGCACAACACATCGGTGTGTTCGCATTGCCAGTATGCGGAAAACGGGGCTTGAGCGGCGGAGCGTAACTGTTTGTAAGCGCTCCACGTGCTACCGCTGTAGCGCCCAGAATAGCTTTGTGCAAAATTCACCTGATAGCAGTCGCCCGATAGTATGTACTCATGGATGCGTGCAATGGCGTCGAGGTAGTCCGTTTGGCTGATGTGGCTCTCGATGGGAGACACAATGCGATGCTGAGACGAATTGTCAGTATTAGCAGACTGAGAGGTGTCCAGTACTGCTAATACACGATCTAGGTACGTGGTGTTGTGTGCTGCGTGTTCGCTGAACGTGACAAAATGAGCTTCTTTGCGTTGATGATCTTGAATAATGGCCCAGGTATACAATCCCGCACAAAAGAGGCTGTCAGACGAGTCAGCGTCAGAGGACGATCTTTGAAGCGGCGTCAATTCGTTGCAGGCGTAGCCAAACTCATAGTTGATGTTGGCAATGATGCCGCCGCAAAAGGGCAAATAAGCGCATTCATTAGGCAGCGAGCGGGAATGATCGTGTGTCTCAAAAAAGGCACGAACTCGCGACAGCGCCGATGCATGGTCTGCATAGGTCAGCGACAGCCACGCATCAGGCGCCGCACTGATGATGTCAAAGCGACGATCTTCATTAGGGCTGTGGGCTGCAATGATAGGGTTGGCGCTTAAGTCAACGACTTCGGGGTTGAAATCTATGGGACTCGAATCCAGAGGGTTGGAGTCGAGAAAGATGGGCTTGTCTAAGTCGAGCTGCATGAGCGCATCCACATAAGCGACACTGTCTTTTTGGTAATCTAATCGTGTGAATTCTATGCGGCGCATGCGGTAAAATTAAGGGTCCGTTGTTGCGTGGGTTGTCCGTCAAGGGTATCTCATCATTGTACAGATAAAACACGATAAACTGTATGTCTTTAGATAAGAGAAAAAAGTCAATAATGTCAAAGCATAGCAAGTATTCAATATTGACATATTAGGCGAGTCCCATTAAGGTTCACCATCAGAATTATGACGTTAAATGACGACTGTTACGTCATTTGAGGGACGTATAATCAGTGACTTAATCGACCGTTACATGAACACCATGAACGGATAATAATTCGCCACATTGCATGCGTTTCAGCACGTCATCAACTGATTTGATACAGACAATTAAATTAAAGAATCCAATATGACTAAAATTGCACCTAAATTAACCAATCCGTTTGCCAAACACCAAGAGAAAGAATTCAAAGTACCGGGCCAAATTGGCTACAGTAAAGGCTTGTATGAAGAGACCTTGAAGGCAGGGTACGATTTGATTGAGCGTCCACGCACAGCGGCGGGCGACAAGAACATTCAAAAGCAACATCTAAAAGAGCGTATGACCGTATGGGAGCGCATTCAGGTGTTGGCTGACCAAGGCACAGAGCCAACGGTGTTCTTTCAAAACTGGGGTCCTAATTTAGACGGCGCGTCATTGGTGACGGCATTGGTTAAGATCAAAGGACGTGATGTGGCGGTATACGGTCACGATTTCACCATCCGCGCCGGTTCAATGGACGCGACCAACGGTAAGAAATTGGCCAACTTGTTCCGTCTAGCGGGCAAGCGTAAAATTCCATTGGTTGGGTTGAACGACAGTGCCGGTGCTTACGTGCCAGCGGGTGTCGGCGGCTTGGACGGCTACGCGGAAGCCTTTACTGCACTGCGCAAGCTCAGTGGTGTGGTGCCAAGCATCATGTGCATGTTTGGTTTTAATGCCGGTGGTGGTTCTTACTTACCACGTCAGGGCAGCTTTATTATTCAGCCTAAAAACACCTTCTTTGGATTAACAGGGCCGGGAGTTGTTAAGTCGGTCTTAGGTGAAGACGTGACGCCGGATGAGTTAGGTGGCCCGAACGTTCACAGTCAGTCGGGCGTGACCGACTTTGTCGTTGAAGACGAAGTGGCGGCATTGCACAAAGTCATCGAAATCCTGGACTACCTACCAGATTTCAACGGTCAGAAAGCACCGTATCGCGAAAGTTCGGATCCTGTGACACGTAAAACGTGGGATGTGGACTTGCTGTTAAAGAAAGCCTTTAACTCGCCAACTGGATTTAACACGCCATTTGACATCAATATTGTGATTCAGCAATTATGCGATCACGGCGACTATTTTGAGATTCAAGCAGAACGCGCACGCAATACCATCTGCGCCTTGGGGCGTATGGGCGGTAACGTCATCGGATTCGTGGCAAATAATAGTGCGGTTGCATCGGGTCAAATCGATATCGCGGCGGCGTTGAAAAACGCGCGCTTCATTCGGTTTTGTAATTTGTACAATATTCCAATGGTCTTTATGGAAGACACGACGGGTTTCTTACCAGGTAAAGAGCAAGAAGCGGGCGGTATCGTACAAGCCGGTCGTGCGATGTTGGATGCGATCATCGATTTGCGCACACCGCGTTTCTTAGTGTTGATTCGTAACGCCTTTGGTGGCGCGTACGCATCGTACAACAACTACCCAACTGGGGCTGATTTTGTCATTGCCTTACCAAGCACACGTGCTGCGGTAATGGGGCCAGCTGGGGTTGAGTTTGTGTACAAGAAAGAGCTGCGCAAGATTCGCGCTCAAGCGAAGGCAATGTTGCCAAAAGAGACAGCGGCTCAAAAGAAGAAGGGATTAAGCGCGAAAAATGCAGACGCAACGGCACAAGAGTTGGTGGCGGACTGGTTGAAAGCAGAAGAAGCTTTATTGACGCAGCGTTACGAGCAAGAGTTGATGAATCCAAAAGAAGCCTTGAGCCTCGGATCGATTTCTCAAATTGTGATGCCGTGTGACTTACGTCAAGTGATCGCAGAGAACATGACATTTCACATGGATCATTACGACGCAGAAGCGATGGACGATACGCAACGCGAGTTTCACTAAGTCGCGACAAGCACGGATAGAATTTGACTTACGCAGTCGCTGACTGCGTTTTGATTACAGCATTTTTAAACAGAGGTTTTTGTGAATTATTATACTAACAATCCACTTATTCATCGCGATCGTCGCGTAGCTAACAGTGATTCCGCTTGGGTTAAACAGTTCGATTGCACGGATGTGCGCCCATTGATTATTTGTCGTGGCCCCATTCGTAAAGAAGCGATGGACGTGTTTGTTGAAATGGGTATTGAGCATTACGGTATTTTATTGTCGGAAAAAGACTCCATTGTTTACACCAACGCATTAGCGCCTGAGCTGCGTTTGATTAATAACCCAGATCATGTGCATCGTGTACCAGATTACACGGGCGCGACGAAAGAAGAGCGACAAGAACGCATCAAGCAGATCATCCAGATTGCCAAAGAGAACGGCTACAACAGTATTTATACCGGATACGGTTTCATGGCGGAAGACGAAGAAATGGTCGCCTCGATGGAGTCAGCGGGCTTAAACTTCATCGGTCCGTGTTCGCGCACGGTACGCGATGCAGGTTTGAAAGACGAAGCGAAACGAACTGCTTTGCGTGTGGGTGTGAGTGTCACGCCGGGTATTGATAACGCAACCACATTAACGCTGTTAAAAAAATACCCAACGGTACAAAAATTAAAGGCCTTGGCAAAAAGCAAAAAATTGAAAGTCGCCGTTGATTTGGATTCCAATGACGTTGAATTAGAAGACAAAGCGGGAGCGATATTAGATGCATCGTACGACGCGGGCATCGACTTATACACCATCGACGAGTTGGGTGACTGCATTCAAGAAAATGTGGAAGCCATGTTTGCAAAATACCCAGGCAATCGTTTGCGTTTGAAAGCGATTGGCGGTGGTGGCGGTAAAGGCCAGCGTATTTTGTTAGCGCCAAGTTCATTCACGGGCAGTGCCTCAGAGAAAGCAAAAAAAGCAGCGGCAAATGCGCCGTCGTTAGTACGTGAAATTTTGAACGAAGTAAAAACCACGGGTGTGGGCGACAATAAAAACGTCTTGATCGAATTGAACATTGAGACCACGCGTCACCAAGAAATCCAAGTTGTGGGTAACGGCGACTGGTGTATTACCATGGGCGGTCGAGATTGTTCATTGCAAATGCACGAACAAAAACTACTCGAAGTGTCTGTGGTGCATGAAGACTTAGTGAATACATTAGAAGAAGCGCAAAGCGCAAGCAATGCTGCGGAAGCGAAAGTGCTTAAGCAAGACATTAAAACACTCGCAGCGATGGAAGAAGAAGCAGCGACGTTTGGCCAAGCCGTGGGTTTGGATTCGGTCTCGACGTTTGAGTGCATTGTCGATCGTGACATGCATTTCTTTATGGAAATGAATACGCGCATTCAGGTTGAGCATCGCGTGACGGAGTTATGTTATGGCTTAACGTTTACCAACCCTCAAGACCCAACCGATTCATTCAATGTTGAGTCGTTGGTTGAATTGATGGTATTGCTAGCGCGTCACGGTAAATACTTACCAAAACCAACGCGTTATTTAAGAAACCCAGCGTCTGTTGAAGCACGATTGAACGCGACTAATCAAGCGTTGCGTCCACATGCGGGCGGCGTGATTAATAAGTGGTCGGATCCAATCGAAGGTGAGATTCGTGACGATCAAGGCATTTGCATTCATAACCCTGACACCGATGTGTTTATGAAGTATCGCTTAGCCGGTGCGTATGACAGTAACGTGGCGTTGATTTTAAACGTGGGCAGCAAACGTCTTGAAACGTATCAACGGTTATCAAACATCATCCGTTCAACGGTATTGCAAGGCACCGATTTACAAACCAACTTGCAGTTCCATTATGGTTTGGTGAACTGGTTCATTGGCAATAACATCAATGCGCGGCCTACGACGCGTTTCATCGTTCCATACTTAACTTTGGTCGGTCGTTTGAAACAGCAAGTCGGGCAGTTGCATTGGGATTACTTGTTTGAGCGTGTATCAAGCGATTTAACCGACGGCATTAAGGACGCAGATGTGTTGGCGGCAACGAAAGATGCGCTGCAAAGCAAGCGCAGTTTGTTGCTCAGACCCTTAAAAGCATTGTGCGAAGAGCCACATGTGTTGTCGGGCTGGTTGAGTGTGCACAAGAAAGACTTTGATATTAAGTCAGGCA
This sequence comes from Pseudomonadota bacterium, assembly GCA_039178995.1. GTDB lineage: Bacteria > Pseudomonadota > Gammaproteobacteria > Pseudomonadales > JBCDEX01 > JBCDEX01. Next base: position 9,510 of record JBCDEX010000051.1, read on the forward strand.
AAGTGATTTGGCATCGCAACCCATTGGAGGTGTTGGCAGATACTTACCACTTTTTGAACATGGATGCGTGCGATCAAGCGCCTGCTGCGGATGTAATCTGGGGTCACGATCAGCAAATTTTAAGTCAAGGGCTTGCGTTCTATGATGCGCTCACGAAGAAAGTAAAAATCACCGATTTTGCGGAAT
>JBCDEX010000052.1:0-9516 GCA_039178995.1 Pseudomonadota bacterium
CTGAACTGCAGTATTCATTAAGTTTGCAGGGTCGTGTGCACTACATTCATGATGTGCATTTGCCCACACTGTTGCGTGGCAGTAAAGGTGTGGTAACGGTCAATAGTACCGTGGGTTTGTCGGGTGTGATCTACGGCTGCCCTGTTAAAGTGTTGGGTGAGGCAATCTATGATTTGCCCGAAATCACCTATCAAGGTGATTTGAATGCGTTTTGGCATGACTTAACGCCACCGAATGCTGAGTTGGTGAGTAAGTTAGTGGCGTATTTGCGTAATACGACGCAGTTTAATGGGTCGCTGCATAAGGATCTGGATATGACGGCTGAAAAAATAGCAAAAAAAATCTGCAGAACGCCACAGTTTGACTAAACTCAGTGTTCGGCGCTCTTTGTGAGATAAATGTATGAGTTTTACAAAAGATTGTTGACAGGGTGCGTTAGTTGGCATAGAATTCGCCCTCTTCACAAATTGGCTGCATGTCAATTTGGTTCTTTTTAGTTAGTTAAGGTTAGGATGTAGTATGCAAAACCAACGAATTCGTATTCGCTTGAAAGCCTTTGATCACAAGTTGATTGATGTGTCGACTCAAGAAATTGTAGAAACAGCAAAGCGCACAGGCGCTCAAATCTGTGGTCCGATTCCTTTGCCAACGAAAAAAGAACGTGTGACCATTTTGGTGTCGCCACATGTGAATAAGGATGCTCGTGACCAATACGAGATCCGCACGCACAAGCGTTTGTTAGATATCATTGAGCCGACTGAAAAAACAGTTGATGCCTTGATGAAGTTGGATCTAGCGGCGGGTGTTGAAGTGCAAATCAGTCTAGGTTAACTGCTGCTTATTTTAATATGCAGTAAGAGCCACGCTCATGTCTTAAGAGTTTAAAAATAGAATAGTTTAATTTACCAGAGCAATCTGGGTGTAATGAATCACAATAAGTTTAGTTGATTCGGCCATAGAGGGTTTGAGCCCCGTACAAAAGAGGTTACAACGATGACTATCGGATTAGTCGGCCGCAAGAGCGGGATGACTCGTATATTTAACGACGAAGGCGCGTCACTTCCTGTGACAGTGCTTGAGGTTGCGCCAAATCGCGTATTGGCGGTTAAGACGCCAGAAAAGAATGGCTATTCAGCAATTCAAATCACGACAGGTGAAGCAAACGTTAAGCGTGTTAATAAAGCACGTGCTGGTGAGTTTGCGAAAGCTGAAGTTGAAGCAGGTCGAGGTCTTTGGGAATTCCGTTTAGCAGAAGAAGACGAAGCGCCTGAAGTGGGTGCGGCATTAACAGCCGATTTGTTTGAAGCGGGTCAAAAGGTTGATGTAACCGGTTCTTCGAAAGGTAAGGGGTTTCAGGGCGCTGTTAAGCGTTGGAATTTCAGCATGCAGCGTGCAACGCACGGTAACTCAATTTCTCACAGAGCGCCGGGTTCAATCGGACAGTGTCAGACTCCAGGCCGTGTATGGAAAGGTAAGAAGATGGCGGGGCACATGGGTGCGCGTCAGATAACAACTCAAAATCTTGAAGTTGTTCGTGTTGATTTAGAGCGTAACTTGATTATGGTTAAGGGTGCTGTTCCTGGCGCTCCTGGCGGTGATGTTGTTATTCGTCCAGCAATTAAAGTTAAGCGATAGGGGGTGTTTCAATGCAGATTAACGTAATAGCACCAGGTAAGAAAAAAGCAGCCTCTACTGAAGAAGTGTCTGATAGCGTATTCGCTGTAGACTACAATGAAGATTTAGTGCATCAGGTTGTGACCGCGTATATGAACGCAGGTCGTCAAGGGTCAAAGTCTCAAAAGACTCGTTCAGAAGTACGCGGTGGCGGTAAGAAGCCATGGCGTCAAAAGGGCACGGGTCGTGCTCGTTCGGGTACTATTAGAAGCCCTATCTGGCGCAGTGGTGGTGTGACGTTTGCGGCCAAGCCAAGAGATTATGCTCAGAAAGTGAACAAGAAAATGTATCGTGCAGCGATGCGTTCAATTTTGTCTGAGTTGGTTCGTCAAGAGCGTTTGGTCTTGACCGACGGTAAGCCATTAGAGTTGAAAGAGCCAAAGACAAAAGTATTGGCGAAAACAATGTCAGAGTTTGACTTGGGCAATGTGTTGATCGTGAGCGAAGAAGTGAACGAGAACTTGTATTTGTCAGCACGTAATTTGAAGCACGTTGATGTGGTCGATGTACAAGGCGTTGATCCGGTCAGTTTGGTAGCGTATGAAAAAGTGATGTTCACCGTGCCTGCCTTGAAGAAGTTTGAGGAGTTATTAGGATGAACGCAGAACGTATCTATCAAGTTTTACTCGGTGTGCATTTGTCTGAAAAGTCTGCCATCGTTGCTGATGAGTCAAATCAGTACACGTTCAAAGTTGCAAAAACAGCCACTAAGCTTGAAATCAAGAAAGCGGTTGAGCAGTTGTTCAGTGTGAACGTTGAAAAAGTTCAATTGATGAATGTGAAAGGAAAAGTTAAGTTCAACCGTTTTGGTGCGTCTAAGCGTCCGAGCTGGAAGAAAGCGTACGTTCGTTTAGGTGAAGGTCAAGAAATTGACTTTACCCAAATGGCGAAATAGAGAGGATTTATTGTGCCAATTATTAAAGCCAAACCTACATCTCCTGGTCGTCGTTTTGTTGTGCAAGTACGTCATCCAGATCTACATAAGGGCGAGCCATATAAGCCGCTTTTAGAAAAGAAAAGCAAAAGTGGCGGTCGTAACAACAACGGTCGTATTACAACGCGTCACATCGGCGGTGGTCATAAGCAGCATTACCGTGTTATTGACTTTAAGCGAAACAAAGACGGTATCCCTGCGGTAGTAGAGCGTTTAGAATACGATCCAAATCGTACTGCAAACATCGCGTTGGTGTTGTATGCAGATGGTGAGCGTCGTTACATCATCGCACCAAAAGGTGTGAAAGCAGGAACAGAATTAATGTCAGGCGACGGTGCTCCGATTATGCCTGGTAATACCATGACATTGCGTAACATCCCTGTGGGTAGTGTTGTTCATTGTGTTGAAATGAAGCCAGGCAAAGGCGCGCAGATGGTGCGAAGTGCTGGAACATCTGCTCAGTTGGTTGCACGTGAAGGTCAGTACGCGACATTGCGTTTGCGTTCAGGTGAAATGCGTAAGATTTTAGTCGAATGTCGTGCCACTTTAGGTGAAGTATCTAATGGCGAGCACACATTGCGATCACTTGGTAAAGCGGGTGCGTCTCGCTGGCGTGGTAAGCGTCCAACCGTTCGTGGTGTTGCTATGAACCCGGTGGATCATCCACACGGTGGTGGTGAAGGTAAGACCTCTGGTGGTAGACATCCAGTGTCGCCTTGGGGTACGCCAACTAAAGGGTATAAAACACGTTCAAATAAGCGCACTGACAAGCTAATTGTCCGTCGTCGCAGCAAGAAATATAGGATAGTCTAGTGCCACGTTCATTAAAGAAAGGCCCGTTTATTGATCTTCACCTTTTGAAAAAGGTAGAGGTAGCAGCAGAGAAAGGCGAAAAACGTCCAATTAAAACATGGTCGCGTCGTTCTGTGATTTTCCCTAACATGCTTGGTCTGACGATTGCTGTGCATAATGGCCGTCAACACGTCCCTGTGTTTATAACAGAAGACATGGTAGGTCATAAGTTGGGTGAATTTGCGGTAACTCGCACGTTTAAAGGCCATGCGGCAGACAAGAAAGCGAAACGCTAAGTTAAAGAGGTTAGGTTCATGTCAGAAGTGACTGCAAAATTAAAAGGCGCTCAACTGTCCGCACAAAAGGCGCGACTTGTTGCCGACCAAATCCGTGGCAAATCAGTTGAAGAAGCGTTGACGATATTAACGTTCAGCCATAAGAAAGCTGCACAGATCATCAAGAAAGTATTGGATTCAGCAATTGCGAATGCTGAGCACAATGAGAGTATGGATATTGATGAATTAAGAGTATCAACAATTTTTGTTGATGAAGGGATGACAATGAAGCGTATCAGCCCACGAGCGAAAGGTCGTGCGGATCGAATTTTGAAGCGTAGCTGTCACATTACCGTAAAAGTATCAGAACATAGTTAAGTCATAGAGACTGCGTTAGGAGATCCCCATGGGGCAAAAAGTACATCCAGTTGGTATTCGTTTAGGTATTACAAAAGAGCATAATTCTGTATGGTATGCAGATGGCCCTGACTATGCGAAAGCACTTGTGGAAGACTTAAAAGTACGTGAATTTTTGTACAAAAAATTAGACAAAGCGTCGGTCAGTCGTATTTTGATTGAGCGTCCAGCACAGACAGCGCGAATTACGATTCATACTGCGCGTCCAGGCATCGTCATCGGTAAGAAAGGTGAAGACGTTGACTTGTTGAGAAAAGAATTGACTAAGATGATGGGCGTTCCAGTGCACATCAACATTGAAGAGATTCGTAAGCCAGATTTAGATGCACGTTTGGTTGCTCAAAACGTAGCGCAGCAGTTAGAGCGTCGAGTGATGTTCCGTCGCGCAATGAAGCGAGCGGTACAGAATGCAATGCGCCAAGGTGCTCAAGGCATTAAGATTAAAATTGGTGGTCGTTTAGGTGGTGCAGAAATCGCACGCTCAGAGTGGTACCGAGAAGGACGTGTGCCATTGCATACACTAAGAGCTGATATTGATTACAGTGCTTATGAAGCAATGACTACGTACGGTATCTTAGGCATCAAAGTGTGGATTTTCAAAGGCGAAGTGATTGTTGACGCTGAATAGCTTCAGTGACCAGAGTACTTATTTTTTAAAGACAGTTTAGGGGTTTCAAAACATGTTGCAACCGAAGCGAACAAAATTTCGCAAGCAGATGAAAGGCCGCAATCGTGGATTGGCTTTTCGTGGCAGCAAAGTAAGTTTTGGCGAATACGGCTTAAAGGCAGTAGGTCGCGGTAGAATTACAGCACGCCAAATTGAAGCGGCACGTAGAGCAATGACTCGTCATATTAAACGTGGCGGTAAAATTTGGATTCGAGTATTTCCAGATAAGCCAATTACGCAAAAGCCTTTAGAAGTACGTCAAGGTAAAGGTAAGGGTAACGTTGAATACTGGGTATGTCAGATTCAACCAGGAAAAGTACTTTACGAAGTGGAAGGTGTGTCTGAAGAACTTGCAAGAGAAGCATTTGATCTTGCGGCTGCGAAGCTGCCTATTGAAACAATCTTTGTTAAACGGACGGTGATGTAATGAAAATTGAAGATTTGCGTCAACAATCAATTGAAGAGTTGAAAGAAAGCTTGGTTAAGCAAAGTGCTGAGTTGTTTAATTTGCGTATACAACAAACAACTGGGCAGTTAACTCAAACGCATTTGATCAAAAATGCCAAGCGCAGTATCGCACGAGTTAAAACAGTACTTGAACAAAAGCAAGCAGCAGGTAAATAACCATGACTGAACAAATTAATGGCCGTACGGTATCGGGTAAAGTAACCAGTAACAAAATGGATAAGACAATCACAGTGGTGATTGAGCGTCGTGTTAAGCATCCTTTGTACGGTAAATACATCACTCGTTCGAGTAAAGTACATGCGCATGACGAAGAGAATGTTTGTAACATCGGTGACTTAGTGACTATTGTTGAAAGTCGTCCCTTATCAAAGACCAAATCATGGGCTTTGTTATCAGTAGACGAGAGCGCGGTCGCAGTTTAAACCACCGCATATAAAGAGATTTGGAGTTAGACGATGATTCAAACAGAAAGTTATTTAAATGTTGCTGATAACAGCGGTGCATCAAAAGTAATGTGTATTAAGGTATTGGGCGGTTCGCATCGTCGCTATGCACGCGTTGGAGATATCATCAAGGTAACAGTCAAAGAAGCAATCCCTCGTGGGAAAGTCAAAAAAGGCCAAGTAATGACAGCTGTTGTGGTCCGCACTAAGAAAGGCGTGCGTCGTCCAGACGGCTCATTAATTAAATTTGATGATAACGCAGCGGTGTTGTTAAACCCTCAGTTAGCGCCAATTGGTACACGTATCTTCGGCCCTGTTACGCGTGAATTGCGTACAGACAAATTTATGAAAATCGTATCGCTAGCACCTGAAGTGCTTTGATCCTTTCATAGACAAACGTTAAAAAGTGTTAGGTTGAAATATTATGCGTAAGATTAGAAAGAATGATGAAGTTGTTATCCTTGCAGGCAAGGACAAAGGAAAGCGCGGCTCAGTAGTCAGTGTGGTCACAAATAAAGATCGTGTGATCGTGAGCGGCATTAATATGATCAAAAAGCACACGAAAGCGAATCCACAGGCCAATCAGCCGGGTGGAATCATTGAGAAAGAAGCACCTTTACATGTTTCAAATGTTGCTATTTGGAACGCTGAAACACAAAAGGCAGATCGAGTGGGCGTTCGAGAAGAAGACGGCAAGAAAGTACGCTTTTTTAAATCAGACAATCGCGCAATTGATGCATAAGTTGGAATACGGTCATGACTACGAATTTGAAAGAACTTTATAACACTGAATTACACGCAAAGCTGAAAAAAGAGCTTGGTTGTAAGAGTGCGATGGAAGTCCCTCGCATCACTAAGATTACCTTGAATATGGGTGTTGGTGAAGCGCTAGGCGATAAGAAACTATTAGAAAATGCAGTTAAGGATATGACCTTAATTGCAGGCCAGAAGCCAGTCGTAACAAAAGCACGCAAGTCAATTGCTGGATTTAAGTTGCGTGAAGATTGGCCGGTTGGTTGTAAGGTGACATTGCGTAAAGAGCGCATGTATGAATTTTTAGACCGCTTAGTTGGTATTGCCATTCCTCGTATTCGAGATTTCCGAGGCATCAGTGAAAAATCGTTTGATGGGCGTGGTAACTTTGCGATGGGTATCACAGAGCAAATTATCTTTCCTGAGATCGATTACGATAAAGTCGATAAGTTACGCGGAATGGATATTGTAATTACGACAACAGCGCGTACAGATGACGAAGGTCGAGCTTTGTTACGTGCGTTTAATTTTCCATTAAAGGGTTAATGACTAATGGCAAAGACTTCTATGATTATGCGCGAGAAAAAACGCGCTAAGACGGTTGCTAAGTACGCTGCAAAACGTGCAGAGTTAAAAGCAATTATTAAAAGTGTTAATAGCAGTGATGATGAGCGCTGGGAAGCGCAACAAGCGTTGCAAAAATTACCACGCGACGCGAATCCTGTTAGACAGCAGCGTCGTTGTCAGGTAACAGGTCGTCCTCACGGTGTGTATAGAAAGTTTGGACTATGTCGTAACCAATTACGTGAAGCAGCTATGCGTGGCGATGTGCCAGGTTTAGTTAAAGCAAGCTGGTAAAGAGGGTTATCAAATGAGTATGCAAGATCCAATTGCAGATATGCTAACCCATATTCGCAATGGCCAGATGGCTAAAATGAAAACAGTAACAATGCCTTCGTCAAAAGTGAAGGTTGCTATTGCTAAAGTATTGAAAGATGAAGGTTACATTGAGTCTCTTTCAGAAGAGTCTGAAGGTAACAAAAAATTACTAACTGTCGAGCTTCGTTATTATGAAGGGTCAGCGGTTATCGAATCAATCGTAAGAGTGAGCCGTCCAGGCTTGCGCATTTACAAAGGCAAAGATGAATTGCCAAGCGTAAATGCTGGTTTAGGTGTGTCGATTATTTCGACAAGCCAAGGTTTAATGACCGATCGTGCAGCGCGTAAAGTAGGCGTTGGTGGCGAAGTCATTTGTCAAGTATTCTAAGAGATAGGATATTAGTATGTCTCGTATAGCAAATAGTCCAGTTAGTATTCCAGCCGGCGTTGAAGTGTCATTGTCTGAGAGCGACATTACTGTCAAAGGCAGTAAAGGTTCTCTTACCATGGATATTCACTCTGCAGTCGAAGTGAAACAGGACGCTGGCGAACTCAGTTTCGCAAGTAAGATTTCAAATTCAGCCATGGCGGGTACCACTCGATCGTTAGTGAATAACATGATCATTGGTGTGAATAATGGTTTTGAGAAAAAACTGCAACTGATTGGTGTTGGTTATCGTGCCAAGGTTGAAGGCCAAGTGCTTAATTTGACATTGGGTTTTTCTCATCCAGTGAATTATCAACTCCCAGAAGGGATCAGTGCTGAGACACCATCTCAAACTGAAGTGGTTGTTAAAGGGATCGATAAGCAGTTAGTTGGTCAGGTAGCGGCAGAAATTCGTGCGTATCGTCCGCCAGAGCCTTACAAAGGCAAGGGTGTTCGTTATGTTGATGAGTATGTACGTCGTAAAGAAGCTAAGAAAAAGTAAAGGGTTACTGTAATGGCTAGTAAGCAATCCGCTAGATTACGTCGAGCACGTCGTACTCGTGCCAAGATTCGAGGTAAGGGCATTAATCGTTTGTCAGTGTTCCGTTCATCACGACATATGTATGCTCAAATATTTTCACCTGACGGCGCAACGGTTTTAGCCTCTGCATCAACGGTTGAGAAAGAGTTGAATTCAGGGGTCACTAGCAACGTAGATGCTGCAAGTGCTGTTGGTAAGTTAATAGCAGAAAGAGCGAAGTCTGCTGGTATATCTGATGTTGCGTTCGATCGTTCAGGGTTTAAGTACCATGGGCGCGTTAAAGCATTAGCAGATGCGGCTCGTGAAGCCGGATTAGAATTTTAAGGGGCATAAGAGATTATGGCATATAAAGATGAAGCGAATGCTGAAGGCATCGTTGAAAAGCTAGTCCAAGTTAACCGTGTATCGAAAGTAGTTAAGGGTGGCCGTATTTTCAGCTTCACCGCATTGACTGTTGTAGGTGATGGGAATGGTAAGGTAGGTTTTGGTCGTGGTAAGGCGCGTGAAGTGCCTGCAGCGATTCAAAAGGCAATGGAATCTGCTCGCCGCAATATGATTCAAGTTGAGCTAGATGGCAGCACAATTCAATACGCTGTTAAAGCCAACCACGGCGCGTCTAAAGTTTATATGCAGCCTGCGTCTGAAGGTACCGGTGTTATTGCTGGTGGTGCAATGCGTGCTGTATTAGAAGTGGCTGGCGTTCAAAATGTATTAGCAAAATGCTATGGCTCTACAAATCCAGTGAACGTTGTTCGAGCAACGTTTGAAGGCTTAAAAAATATGCGTTCGCCTGACGAAGTGGCAGCGAAGCGCGGGAAATCAGCAGCAGAAATTTTAGAGTAATCTGATTATGTCGAATAAAACATTGAAAGTTACATTATTACGTTCAACCGCTGGTCGTATTAAATCTCATAAAGCATGCGTTGCGGGTTTGGGATTGCGTAAGATCCGTCAAACGGTTGAAGTGGAAGATACGCCATCGATTCGTGGCATGATAAACAAGGTGAGCTACTTAGTTAGCGTTGAAGGTGAAGCTTAATGACTACTGAAGTGATCGCTGAAGAGCAAGCAATGCGTTTGAATACGCTTAAATCTGCTCCAGGCCATAAAAAAGCAGCAAAGCGTGTAGGGCGTGGTATTGGAAGTGGCTTAGGTAAAACCTGTGGCCGTGGACACAAAGGTCAGAAGTCTCGTTCAGGTGGTTCGGTTCGTCCTGGGTTTGAAGGCGGTCAAATGCCATTGCAAA
>JBCDEX010000053.1:0-9394 GCA_039178995.1 Pseudomonadota bacterium
AGTATGTACACAACGCAATGAACGAACGTTCTGCTGTAGACAACAAACAAACATCACATACCTCATCATCAGAAAACATCCTGACGCACAAGCTATCGATCACACCACGCAAAGGCAACCAACAGCATTATGTCGACTGCGTGCGCAGTCATACCGTCAACTTTGGCATCGGCCCTGCGGGAACAGGCAAAACTTATCTCGCCGTCGCATGTGCCGTTGAGGCACTTAAAAACAAACAAATTGATCGCATCTTACTCGTTCGACCTGCTGTTGAAGCAGGCGAGAAACTCGGATTTCTTCCTGGTGATTTAACCCAGAAAATCGACCCCTATTTGCGCCCGTTATACGATGCCTTGTATGAAATGATTGGCACCGAGACAGTTAGTAAAATGATCGAACGAAACATTATCGAGGTCGCACCACTGGCTTTTATGCGAGGCCGAACATTAAACAACGCCTTCATTATTTTGGATGAAAGTCAGAACACCACCTCATCGCAAATGAAAATGTTCCTGACTCGAATTGGCTACGGCTCAACAGTTGTGATTACTGGCGATCTCACCCAGACCGATTTGCCATCGCAAAAAATATCAGGGTTGAACCACGCCTTGCGCGTATTGAACAACATCGACGGCATCAGTTTCACCCACTTTGTTGCGCGCGATGTGGTGCGTCATCCATTGGTCCAAGAAATTGTCCAAGCATACGAACACGAAGCGTCACACAGCACATCGAGCCGCCGCAATGTCTGACACGCTCATTCACATTGATATGGCCAGCGATGTACAATCGTACATCCCGTCCTCTGAGCACATCACAAAATGGAGCCTAGCCGCGCTCATGACCGATGAGCCCGTTGAAATCAATATTCGAATCATGCACTCAGACGAAATGCGTCAACTCAATGCCACATTCCGTCAGCAAAACAAACCCACTAATGTACTTTCATTTCCGGCTCAGCTGCCTGAACACGTTGAACTGAATCTCATGCTGCTCGGTGACATTGCAATATGCGCTGATATCATTGCACAAGAAGCCAACGAACAACACAAAGACCCTGACGCTCACTGGGCACACATCGTGATCCACGGCTGCTTACATCTGCAAGGATACGATCACATTGACGAAGACGATGCCATTAAAATGGAAATATTGGAAAATCGTATAATCACATCATTACACTTTAGCCCTCCGTACGACGAACTCAAACAAGTTACTTGATAATAAAGGCCCTATAAGGAAAATGCGCACACAACAACATTCTATTTGGGAGCGAACGCTTGCAAAGCTAGGATTAAAACCACTTAAAGATCCTCGAGAGGAAGTATTAAATACGCTCAAAGAGGCCTGTGAAGACAATCAAATTCTCAACCGCCATGCACTGCCGATCATCGAAGGCACCATCAAATGCGCAGACATGCAAGTCCACGACACCATGATTGCTCGCTCACAGATTAAGTCCATCAACACCAGTCATACTCGAGAAGAGATTCTGAACATTGTGATTGGCTCGGGTCACTCGCGCTTTCCTATTTTTGATGACGACAACAAAGAAGTACTGGGTATCTTGCTGGCTAAAGACCTCATCAATTTACTCTTAGACAACAATCAAGACACTCCGCGTTTTTTGAATGCAGCACACAATAACATTCTCAGTATGATGCGCCCAATCACCAAAGTATCCGAAAACAAACATTTGTTGATTTTACTCAATGAGTTTAGAGAACAACGCAGCCATATGGCCATTGCTTACGATCAATACGGTGATATTGCAGGACTCATCACGATTGAAGACGTATTAGAGGAAATCGTGGGTGACATCGAAGACGAACACGACGTCATAACCGATGATCGCATTGTCAAAATTGATGACGTCAACTTCAACATCAAAGCACTCACCACCATCGAAGCATTCAATGAATATTTCAATGCGTCATTGAGTGATCAAGAGTGTGGAACCATTGGCGGATTAGTCTTACAGCAGTGTACCAGCATACCTACACGCGGCGATGTCATCGACATTGACTCGTTCCAATTTCAGATCATGCAAGCCGATCGCAAACGCATTCATTTATTCAGACTCTCTCTCACATCATGACGTGGCGGTTTAACAAACAACAGCTGATGTACTCGCTCTTATTTTTACTGTCGGGCTCACTCATTAGCCTGTCATTAGCGCCTTATAATATTTGGCCAGCGGCCATTATTGCGATCGTTCTATTACTACTGGGCATGCACAAAACACATGGAAAACGTTTGTATTGGTATGCCGGATATTTTGGTTTTGGACAATTCGCATCGGGTATGTATTGGATTTACATCAGCATTCACGAACAAAGCAACACACCAGCCGTCATTGCCGCACCAATGACCGTAGCATGGTGTGCATTTTTAAGTTTATTTACCGTCTTATTTGCCGCTCTGTACACCAAATTAAGGGCTTATCGTGAATCCTCCAACCCACATCAGACCATGCAGTTATCCGATGTGTTCTTAGTCCCTGCGATATGGGTATTAGTCGACGCCTTACGCGGCGTGGCTTTGACTGGATTGCCGTGGCTATATATCGGCCATGCGCATATTGACACACCGCTCTCGGGCTGGGTGCCCATTATTGGTGTGCACATGAACACATTTATCATCGTCTTGGCCGCCAGCGCCATCGTATACGCGCTTCAGAAACATATTCGCTTTGCCTCTTTTCCCGTGATTACATTACTTGCGCTAATCGCTGGAACAGCGGTGATTGGTCAGCACCTCAAAGACACCGAATGGACCACGCCAATCTCAGATAAGCAGGCTTCATTAAGTTTAATACAAGCCAACATTCCTCAAGAGGAAAAATGGCTGCCTCAGAAGCGAGATGCCATATTAGAACGCTATGCATCGCTACTGTCCGAGCGCATACGTCACAATACAGAACAAGGGAATGCAGACCAGCATGTGTACATTTTTCCAGAAACCGCTCTTCCCGATTACGCCTTTAAATTAGAAGCCTACTTAGACGAACAAGCTCGTAAATTAGACGATACCAACAGTTCACTGTTCACCGGAATAGTCGAATACGACATGCTATCACAGCAAATTTTCAATGCCATTTTTTCCATTGGTGACAATCCACACGTCTACAAAAAACAGCACTTGGTTCCGTTTGGCGAATACATTCCTTTTCAATGGCTGCGTAAGTTAAGTGACTTCTTTAATTTACCTATGTCTAACTTTTCATCTGGGGCTCCTAATCAATCACCACTGCAACATGCCGGTTTCACCTTTGCACCACTCGTCTGTTTTGAAGCCGTCTTTGCAAAGCAAGTTCGACTCGCCGCTCGTGATACACACGCCTTGCTCACCATCAGCAATCTAACGTGGTTCGGTCGCTCGTCCGCGTCCGCGCAATTAATGCAAATAGCTCAATTCAGAGCGCTCGAAAATGGTCGTTATCTCATTCACGCGACGAATAACGGTATGACCGGCATCGTCAATCACAAAGGAAAACTGATTGAGCAACTGCCGCAATTCACCTCCGGTACGCTGACCACGCAAGTCCCCGGATACACTGGCAACACGCTCTACAACCGCTGGGGAGATCGGCCGATTCTCATCGTGTGCTTAAGCCTGTTATTACTGTCCGTACTGATCGCATGGCGCACTCGCCAAACTGACTAATGATACGTTGCCAAACATATCCGAGCATAGCCACACTTAGTATTAGGTAATTGATTGCAAAAGCGATAAAATATCGAGCATCACACAACATCTGTTGCGCTTAAGCAACTCTCATCCAACATGTATTAGAGAAATCACGTGAACGACACCACAATACCAGACCATAACGAATACCAACCTGAGCTCATCGAACAAGAAGTGCAAGCGCTGTGGTCATCTGCGAATACATTCAAAGCCGAAGAAAAACCAGAACAAGAAAAGTATTACTGCCTTGCTATGTTCCCATACCCCAGCGGTAAATTGCACATGGGGCATGTGCGTAATTACAGCTTGGCTGATGTAATTGCTCGCTTTCAGCGCATGCAAGGTAAGAACGTCATGCAACCAATGGGCTGGGACGCATTTGGCTTGCCTGCAGAAAATGCTGCCATTAAAAACAATGTGGCTCCTGCCAAATGGACATATGACAACATTGAGTACATGAAAGACCAACTGAAACAACTAGGATTCGGTTACGATTGGGATCGAGAAATCACCACCTGCTCACCGGACTATTATCGTTGGGAACAGTGGTTTTTCACCCAACTGTACGAAAAAGGGATGGTCTACAAAAAAACCGCTGAAGTGAATTGGTGTGCTGTTGACGGTACGGTACTCGCCAACGAACAAGTTATTGACGGCTGTTGCTGGCGTTGTGACTCGCCCGTCGAACGCAAAGCCATCCCTCAATGGTTTATTCGCATCACAAAATACGCTCAAGAATTACTCGACGACTTAGACGATCTCGATGAATGGCCTGAGCAAGTAAAAAACATGCAACGCAATTGGATCGGTCGCTCCGAAGGTGTGGAAGTGGATTTCACTTTAGACGATGGTGACGCATTGCGTGTTTACACAACGCGCCCAGACACCTTATTGGGTGTCAGTTACTTAGCCGTTGCCGCACAACACCCTCTCGTGCAACATCTGGCCGAATCCAATTCAGAAATCGCCAACTTCGCAACACAGTGTCAACACAGCCAAACTTCTGAAGCCGATTTGGCCACCGCTGAAAAAATTGGAATGTTCACCGGGCGCTATGCCACACACCCCATCACAAAAAAGAAAACCCCTATTTGGATTGCTAACTTTGTACTCATGGAATATGGGACAGGCGCAGTGATGTCAGTGCCTGCACACGACCAACGCGACTGGGAATTTGCGAAAAAATACGATTTACCCATTCAACAAGTGATTGCATCCGAAGACACCACTGTTGAAGTGGATATTTCACAGAGCGCATTCACCGAAAAAGGCGTTTTGATCAACTCCAATGAGTTTAATAGTCTGACGTTCTCTGACGCATTTGAAGCCATCTGTGCGCACTTAGAACAACATAAACTGGGCGAACGAAAAGTCAATTTCCGCTTGCGCGACTGGGGCGTTTCACGACAACGTTATTGGGGCACCCCCATTCCAATGATTAATCTAGACAACGGCGACAACGTTCCTTGCCCTGAGCATGAGCTGCCCGTCAAACTACCAGAAGATGTCGCACTCGACGGTATTATTTCACCCATCAAATCCGATCCAACCTGGGCGAAAACAGAGCACCATAACAAACCCGCTCTACGTGAAACCGACACCTTTGACACCTTCATGGAATCCAGTTGGTATTACGCACGATATTGCTCACCCAACGCATCGGACAGCATGCTGGATAAAGACAAAGCCAATTATTGGTTGCCGGTCGACCAATATGTTGGAGGCATTGAACATGCGATTTTACATCTTCTGTATTCGCGTTTTTTCCACAAGCTACTCCGAGACGCAGGGTTGTTAGATTCAAACGAACCGTTTAAACGCTTGCTATGCCAAGGCATGGTACTAAAAGACGGAGCGAAAATGTCGAAATCTAAAGGCAATACCGTCGACCCACAATCGTTGATTCAGCAGTACGGTGCTGACACGGTTCGCTTATTCATTATGTTTGCGGCGCCACCAGAGCAATCATTAGAATGGTCTGACCAAGGTGTTGAAGGTGCTCATCGATTT
The DNA here is from genome assembly GCA_039178995.1 of Pseudomonadota bacterium. Taxonomy (GTDB): domain Bacteria; phylum Pseudomonadota; class Gammaproteobacteria; order Pseudomonadales; family JBCDEX01; genus JBCDEX01. The sequence goes on from JBCDEX010000053.1 coordinate 5,701, forward strand.
TTAAAACGACTATGGCGCCTAGTCGAACAATTTAACAATGACGACAACAACTCACCAATTCAGGACGATGACACCAACGCATTGCATGTTAAAACGCATCAAACCATTGCCAAAGTTAGCGACGACTTTGGACGTCGTCAAAGCTTCAACACCGCCATTGCCGCGATTATGGAGCTGTGCAACCAAATTGGTAAATCACCCAGCGCATCAAAAGCAGTCAAGCAATCTGCTCTAGAAACTGCGGTCTTGTTATTGGCGCCGATCACGCCACACATTTGCCACAAACTATGGCAACACTTAGGGCACGAGGAATGGGTCATACACGCACGTTGGCCCATACTTGATGAGTCGGCACTGATTCAAGACGAGGTCGACATCATCGTACAAATCAATGGTAAGCTTCGAGCCAAACTAACGGTTGCAGCAGACTCAGAACAACAAGATATCGAAAAAATTGCTAAAGCAGACCCAAGCATTCAGAAACATTTAGATGGAAAAACAGAACGTAAAGTCATTTGGGTACCCAATAAATTACTCAACATTGTGGCCAATTAATTATGAAAATACGTATGCTTACTTCTGCTCTCTATGTAGTTTTTTTACTCTTTGGCTGCGGGTTTCAGCTGCGCGATCAAGACAGCAGTAGCCAACGTATTAATGCAGTTCAATTAAATACCCACAAACATATCAAGATCGCCACGAAACAGTTAATTGCCAAGCAACTCAACGCACACAATGTGCGCGTCCTACCAGATGCACATTACCGTCTCACCATTAATGAACTCAGTGCGTCTAAACGCCTTGCCGCAAGTTCTCGCTCCTCGTTCAATGACCGATTTTTATTGCGTCAAACACTGCTCGCCACACTCACGCACGGTGACAAACAATGGCCGTTGAGCACATATGCCGAACGTGTGTATGACGATGATCGCAACACCCCAAGTGCAAAAGCGTTGGAATTGAACAGCATCAATCACGAACTGAGCGTGCAAGTCATTGATGAGCTCGCCTCGCAAGTACGTAGCTTCAATTCGCCATAGGACGTTCATTCAATGCAAGTACGCAGCGAACAGCTAACACAACACCTGAGACAAGGGCTACGTAGCTGCTATGTTGTCAGCGGTAACGAACCGTTTCTTCATCAACGTGCGTGTTCACTTATCCGACGCACTGCAAAAGAACAAACATTTGAGGAGCGCATTGTGCTGCATGTCGACGCCAAGTTTGACTGGAGTTTATTGCGCAGCGAAGTCAACAGCTTGTCTTTGTTTGCCACTAAAAAACTCATCGAACTACGCTGTCAGAAATCAAGCTTTGACAAAAAAAGCAATGCCGAACTGATTGCCACACTCGATGCACTCGCCGATCAAAATGACATCGTGCTGCTTATCAGCATGCCCAAACTCAGCGCAGCCAATAAACGCAGCGCATGGTTTAAACGCATTGATACGCTCGGCGTGAGCATTCAGATTTGGCCTCTATTACCGCGCGACGTCATTCCCTATTTAACACGATACGCTCAAGACAAACAGCTGAACATCAATGCGGAGGCCGTATCATACATTTACGACAAAAACCAAGGCAACCTGCTTTCGGCCTGCCAAGAATTAGACAAGCTGGAACTGCAATTCTCAAACGATGTGATGATCACACAAGCCAATTTGGTGGAATCGTTGACACAAAACAGTCAATACAGCGCCTTCGACCTCAGTCAATCGCTCCTTCGTCGCGACATCAAAACCGCGACTCAGCAGCTCAATGCTCTCCGAGAAGAAGGTGAAGAACCCAGCCTAATTTTGTGGGCACTGTTACGCGATTTGCGATTGCTCTCAAATTGTTTATCTCAACAACGTGCGGGGCAATCCATTCAGGCCTTGCTTAAAAAACAGTACCTACCTGAACCTCAAAAAGCCGCCTTAATAAGCGCGCTCCCTCACACAAGCACAACTCATCTTAAACAACGATACAAAGCGTGTTTAGACATTGAACAGTCGATCAAAGGCCTGTCTTCTCGAGATACCTGGCAATTACTCGAACGGTATTTAATGATTTAACACACCGTTGAGCGAACCATATACCTGAGTCATTCAGCGCAGACATTGAAAGAATCACCGTTAAAAGCTACTATTAAAGCCAACAGCCATCATGCAAAGCACAGTACACCATGCAAAACTTACTGCTCATCGACAGCAATTTAGAACGCATTGAACAGCTAAAAACACAGCTGGATCAAGACTTCAATGTGTATTTAGCGAACTCTGTTTCGCAAGCGAAGTCGCTCAAATCTTCTAAATCATTCGATATAACAGTTTGCGAGCACTCACTTCTAGATAACTCCATCGCGCTGCTAAACCACTTTGACAACCTTGCTCCGGTTATTATCACAGACCAAGCGCCCACCGTTGAAAGAGCAGTGCAAACCATCAAGTCTGGTGCTTATACCTATTTACCCAACACCGAAAAACACGACATCAAAGCACTATTAAACGCTATTAATGAGGCCTCCAAACACATTGCGCCAAAGCGCACAAAAACACACGGTATGACCGGCCAATGTGCTGCCATGCGTGAAGTTCACCACTACATCTCAAAAACAGCCCCCACCGACTGTAATGTCTTGGTACTCGGTGAAACAGGCACCGGTAAAGAACTCACTGCAAAGGCGATACACGACAACAGCGATCGCAATGAACAACCGTTGATCAGCGTGAACTGCGCGGCGATCCCACACACACTGATTGAGTCCGAATTATTCGGTTATGAAAAAGGCGCGTTTACAGGCGCCAACACCGCACGACAAGGTCTCATCGAAGCGGCCAATAATGGCTCCTTATTTCTCGACGAGATTGGCGAGCTCCCCTTAGAAGCACAAGCCAGACTGCTGCGATTCATACAAGAGGGGGAAATCCGTCGAATTGGCTCAACGTTGCCAAGAAAAGTAAATGTTCGATTGATTTCCGCAACCCATCGCGACTTAAAGACCTTATCATCCAGCAACAGGTTCCGTGAAGATTTGTTCTACCGCATCAATGTCATGCAAATAAATTTACCGCCCTTGCGAGAGCGAGGAAACGACATTCTCATCATTGCAAACGAGATGTTATTAAATGCGTGTAAGCGCTTCAAATGCCCACCCAAACACTTTTCAGACACCGTCACAGAACGCTTGAAGCATTACAACTGGCCCGGCAACATCCGTGAATTAGAAAATGTGATTGAACGTGCCGTCATTCTCTCGGATCTCAGCAACACGCTCATAAGTGACGAACTGGTTCCATTACAGATCAATACAAAGAAAGAAGAGGACAGCGAACTGTCGAAGGCCGTCAATGAAGACCGCGTTGCAGCTCCCCTAAGCAACAAACACATATCCACACCTGTGAGTGATTTAGCACGTAAAGCGGCGGATCCTAAGAACCAACCCACTGATCAAGAGAAAGGCCTTTCACTCGAAGACTACTTCTTAAGCTTCGTGCTCAAACATCAAGACACCATGAGTGAAACCGAATTGGCCAAAAAACTGGGCATCAGCCGAAAATGTTTATGGGAACGACGTAACCGCTTAGGCATTGCTAGAAATAAAGCATTAAAATCAGAGAGTTAAGAAGCAACTACATACCGCGATTCAAAAAGTAACACTTGGTAACACTACAAACGGAAACAAAGTAACACTTTCTGCCATTTTGCACTCAAT
>JBCDEX010000054.1:0-9387 GCA_039178995.1 Pseudomonadota bacterium
ATTTTTTTAGCCTACGTCTCTATCGTTTTATCTACACACGGTGCTAACCACTTATTAGAACCTAAACGCGATTTAAATCTGACTCCATACTTGCTGCCATCCAGCGCCAAATCGGACATCCAATTATGTTCTGTTTCAATGCAATATCCTTGATATGGTTCGCATTTATCTATGTATTCTTGAGGAATGCCATGAAACGAAATTTAACAACTAATCGCCTCAACTGTGCTCTATTCAAAAGACACGCACTGAACCAGGCAACGCATCGTGATGCATTGGATGATTAACATACTGTGTCAGTAAGACACGTTGAAAAATGTTTCTAACCATTTTGTACGACTGAAAATAATTGGTCGTATACTTCATCGTTGTCAGTGCAGAATACTGTCATTAAGAATATGAGAAGCGGGGCAATGGAATTAAAATGGCTACTGAGCGCCTATGGTGTGTCTAACGACACCAGAAACACATCAACGCTTGGTCGATGTACTTCATTCGTGTCAGTCTGACTCATCAGAGAACGCTCAGCTTTTTGGATAGATTTGAAAAATAGTCGCCTGAATTACGTCAATGCCGCCATAACACGCGCACAAATATCGTCAACCGAGCCAACACCATCCACACGATGCAATTGAACGTTCGGCAGCGCTTCATAGAAGTCAATCAACGGCTTTGTTTGTTCATGATAAACCGACAAACGCTTTCTTACCGTGCCTTCTTGATCGTCTTCACGCTGCACTAACGGCTCTTGAGTTTCATCGTCCAAGCCTTCTTGCTTGGGCGCATTAAACTCGACGTGATACACACGCCCTGAGGCAGGATGAACACGTCGACCACTCAGGCGTGACACAATGGCTTCGTCGTCTACATCAATCAACACAACGTGATCAATATCGACATTCGCAGACTGCATGGATTCAGCCTGAGGAATCGTACGAGGAAATCCATCAAACAAAAATCCTTGCTGACAATCTGGCTCGGTAATGCGCTCTTTTACCAGCTCGACGATGACGTGATCTGGCACCAAGCTGCCACTGTCCATAACAGACTTAACCTGCAAGCCGAGCGGAGAGCCTGCTTTAATAGCCGCTCGCAACATATCGCCCGTTGATATTTGCGGGATATTAAATTTATTAATGATAAATTGTGCTTGTGTGCCTTTACCTGCGCCAGGTGCACCCAACAAAATTATGCGCATAACAACTCCTAACAAAGAAACGTCGATCGAGAGCGTGTGATCCAGACGTAAAGACAGAAACCTTACACATATCAAGCACACAAAACAAGACGAATATAATCCTCTATTTTACCAAAGACCAATACGTATCTCTATCTTTCTCGCTCAATTCATCCCACTCTAAGCCTTTCTCACGTAAAAGCGCCTCAATGTCGCTCATCCTGCTCACAAACTTACGTGACGAAAGGCGTAACGCCTCGTCTGCAGACACCGACAGATGCCTCGACACATTGACGCAACTGAACAACACGTCGCCCATTTCATCCATGATGTGTGCTTCATCGCTGTTCGTTATCGCCGCTTCAAGCTCCGCAATCTCTGACTTCAATGCGCTCAACGCATCCATTGTATCGCCCACATCAAACCCCACCTTGCTCGCACAACGCTGTAATTTATGCGCCCTGAGCATACTGGGAAATGAAACGGGGACATTATCAAACAAGCCTTTCGATGCCGCATCCTGTTTTTCAGCTTGTTTAATGCGGTCCCAATTGGACAACACCTCATCTTTACTCAAGGTTTCAGGCTGGGATGAGAAGATATGAGGGTGTCGACGGATCATTTTTTGAGTAATGCCTTGCACCACGTCTGAAAAATTGTACTGGCCTTGCTCTTGCGCCAGCTGGCAATAAAACACGATCTGCAACAGCACATCGCCTAACTCCTCCACCACATGATCGATGTCGTTGGACTCCACGGCATCAATCAACTCATAACACTCTTCAAGGGTGTATTTGACTAACGTTTGCGGTGTTTGCTCAAGATCCCACGGACACCCATTATCAGGGTCTCTTAAACGACTCATAACGTCCAGTAAGTCCTGCAATTGAAATGGTTGGTTCTGCAATAACGAAGTCATTCAACTCTCCTACTCATGCGCCAGCGGTCATCACACCGTGACCCTGAGAACTGTGGTATTATTGTTGCGCTCGTGTCGCATGCATGACGTTTGATAAACGACTGAGTCGAGCCAACACAATGGACAGATGCTCAAAGTCTCTCAGCTCAATGCAGACGGTCATATGAACAAGACCTTCCTTTTCCAATGTGTGCGTTTGCAATGAACGAACATTCACGTGTTCATTTGCCAATAACGTGGAAATATCTCGAATCAACCCAGTACGATCGTAGGCTTCGATGAACACATCCGTTACAAATCGACCGGTTTGCTGCTTACCCAAAGAAACGTCCATGATGCGCTCAGGTGATTTTCGTTGAAGACGTAGGAATTGCTGGCAATCACTGCGATGAATCGACACTCCTCGACCTTGAGTCACATACCCACGAATGACGTCCCCCGGGAGTGGCTTACAGCATTCGGCAATAGAACTTAAGTAGTTACCCGTTCCCTGCACATCAACGTTCAGCGCCTCGGATAACACCGATGGTGTATTATTCACCAATGGCAGTGTATCGGCTTCAATTTCCTGACCAAGATCCAGCATCTCCTGCGCTTGAGACAATACTTGTTTGATACCAATATCGCCTGCACCTAAATTGGCGTGCAACTCAGACACAGAATTCAAACCCAACTGCAATGCCAAGAGTTTTAAGTTGATATGATTCAACGATAAACGTTTAATTTCTCGCTCTAATAATTTACGACCAACCTGCTCCCTCTTTTGCCCATTTTGCTGACGAAACCACGTTCTGATTTTCAGTTTGGCGCGTGTGGTGTAGATATAGCCTAACTCTGAACGCAACCATTCGTTGTTCGGCTCCCCGCCTTTTTCAACGATGACTTCGACGCGATCGCTGGTCTGCAATTGATACGACAGTGGCACAATGCGGCCATTCACTTTGGCACCACGGCATCCGTGCCCGACTTCCGTGTGCACATGGTAGGCAAAATCCAACGGAGTCGATCCTTTCGGCAATTCAACCACATGCCCTTTGGGAGTAAAGGTATAAATACGGTTATCTTTTAGGCCTTTGTTTAACTCATCGGCAAACACATTCAATGCATCCTCGGTTTCATACGATTCAACAGCTTGACGAAACCAATTTAATTTTTCTTCGTAACTTTCTTGGTGACGACGCTCCGACACGCCTTTATACACCCAATGCGCACAAACTCCGAGCTCGGCTTCTTCATGCATCTCAAAAGTTCGAATTTGTATTTCAACTACTTTATCTTCAGGCCCTACGACAGCGGTGTGCAGTGAGCGATAGCCGTTTGCTTTCGGTTGCGCAATGTAATCATCAAATTCAGATGAAATATTTCCCCACAACGAATGAACCAAACCAAGAGCGGTGTAACAATCTCGCACTTCAGGCACCAGTACACGCACTGCTCGAATGTCATACACCTCAGAAAAGCTTATGTTTTTACGCTGCATTTTTTTCCAAATGCTGTAGATGTGCTTGACACGACCGTTCACTTCGCCTTCGATGCCCTCACTCTTGAGCCCGTCATTCACGGCCTTCAATACGTCGTCCAAATAGCGTTCACGATCCAAACGACGTTCAGACAACTGCTTTGCAATGCGCTTGTACGCATCGACTTCCAAATAGCGAAACGCAAAATCTTCCAACTCCCACTTCAGCTGCCCGATGCCTAAACGATGCGCTAATGGGATGTAAATTTGAACCGCTTCACGCGCCAGCTTTTGGCTGCGCTGTTTCGAGTCGGCCGACAATCTCAACGCGCAACAGCGTTCGGCTAACTTCAGCAACACCACGCGCACGTCGTCCAGCATGGTCACCAACATTTTCCGCATGGTCTCACTTTGAGATTCTGTTTGCCCCAGTACTCGCTGGTCTTGGCCGCCCACTAGACGTATCTGAGACATGTTCAGCATGTGCTCTAGCAAGGTCGCAACGACATCGCCAAACTCTTTACGCACATGACGTAATGACAGCCGTTTCTCACGTGCCAAACGATATAAAATGGCCGCAATTAAGGTGTCCACATCCAAGTTTAAATCGGCCAAGATATTGGCCATTTCTAAGCCAACATGAAATGGGTTGTAATCGTTCGACCATGCGTATGGATTAGGTGATAACGGCTTCTGTTTAATGGTTTGAACCGCGCACTCACAGCTGCTCAACAAGCGCTTTCGCTGTTCCGTATTCAGCTCAATCGGCAATGCCTCGATCCACCCATTGAGATCGACTTCATTGGATTCGTGTAATGGATGTGAATGTCTGACTTGAACCATAACCTTGTAACGACTAATTTAGGAGTTAAATACGCCCGTGGATAAATAACGGTCACCGCGATCACAAATAATAGCAACGATTACCGCATCTCGCACTTGCTCTGCGACGGCTAAGGCGCCAACAACGGCTCCACCCGATGACACGCCACAGCAGACCCCTTCTTCTGAGGCCAAACGGCGCATCATGATTTCTGCGTCCTGCTGATGAATATCAATGACCTGATCAACTCGCGTTTCATTAAATATCTTAGGTAAGTACTCTTTCGGCCAGCGACGAATGCCAGGAATCGACGAACCGTCTTGAGGTTGGAGTCCGACAATTTGAATGTCTTGATTTTGCTCTTTTAAAAACCGCGACGTACCCATGATGGTGCCCGTAGTGCCCATGGAGCTGACAAAGTGCGTGATACGCTGCTCTGTTTGTTGCCAAATTTCAGGTCCTGTGCCAATGTAATGGGCTTCTGGGTTGTCTGGATTTGCAAATTGATCCAACACCACGCCTTCGCCGTTACGCGCCATGTCAGCTGCCAAATCACGCGCACCTTCCATGCCCTGCTCTTTCGACACTTCAATCAATGTCGCACCGTAGGCTTTCATGGCCTGCTTTCGTTCGTCACTCGCTGTTTCGGGCATGATCAAGGTCATTTTATAACCACGAATGGCGGCCGCCATTGCCAGCGCAATGCCGGTATTGCCTGAAGTCGCTTCAATCAAATGATCGCCTGGCTGAATGCGCCCTCGCTCTTGAGCCCGACGAATCATATTCAATGCAGGGCGGTCTTTAACAGACCCTGCAGGATTATTTCCTTCAAGCTTCAAACACACCTGATTGCCATTTGGCACCTCTATACGCTGAAGTCTTACCAGAGGTGTGTTGCCAACATATTGTTCAATGGTAGGGAGTGACATTTTTTTCCTTATTAAATCAAAACACGACTGCACAATAGAATACAGCCCATCTCAGCACACAAGCCTCATGGACCAACAAACAAGCGTCGACTTTCCAGTTCAACCACATTCAAATGCGTTTCAATGGCTCTGCGAAAAACATACTTAGCCACCTTTCTTGTGTACTCCAGCGTCAAATCATTGTCTGCTAACGCCTGCAAATGAACACCTAAAATGGCTCTCTTGTCATTGACATCTGCAATGCAAAAACCATCCGATGGACGATAATCATAATACGCATCCGGATCAATTAAGTGTCCGCTCGCGTCGTGTATTAAATCGACACCATAACCTAGCACTTGCAGTAGCTGCGCTTCAAAAAAACGCAAACACACATCCATATCGTGTTTGTTCGACAACAATCCAATGCACTGTTTATACACGTCAAACAAATGAGCATCAACCGACTCCTGTGAGATGCTTTTCTGAATCAGTTCATTTAAATAAAAGCCGCAATACAAATACGACCCTTGCAATACAGTGCGCTGAGTTGCTGTTTGCTCGTTTACGTCCACCAAGGTCTTCAATCCACCTTTGCCTCGATACGAAACACTTATATGCTGAAACGGCTGCAACACCCCTTTCCAATGACACTGTTTCTTACTTTGCCCCTGCAAGCCATTCACCACCATGCGCATCACACCCTGTGTATGTGTAAAGAAATCAACCAAAGCGCTTGTGTTTCGATACGAGCGAACATGCAATACGAATGCTTGAGTTTTTTCAACAGAGGCCATTAATTATCGTGATACCCCAAACTTTGCAGCGCTCGTAAGTCATTGGACCAGCCTGACTTTACTTTGACCCACAGGTTCAACATCACTTTTTGATCTAAAAATGACTCCATATCGACACGCGCCTCACTGGCAATGGTTTTCAACTTCGAGCCTCGCTTACCAATGATGATGGACTTCTGATTTTCACGCTCTACCCAAATTAAAATATGGATATGGGCAATCGATTCTTGCTGTTCAAAACGTTCAACTTCAACCGCCAACTGATACGGAAGCTCTTGCCCCAACATGCGCATCAACTTCTCTCTGACGATTTCTGCGGCAAAAAAACGTTCACTGCGATCGGTAATTTGGTCTTCTGCAAAAAAAGGCGGATTCATCGGAAGGTGTTCAATAAGTGTTCCCTCCAACGAACCCACATTAAGGTCCCGCAACGCCGACAATGGAATGATGTCACTGAAATTAAACTTTGATTGAACCGACTCAATAAACGGCAATAATTTTTGTTTGTCTTCAAGCTGATCCACTTTATTGATCGCCAAAATCACAGGGCATGTCGCGAATTGAAGTTGTTTCAGAACCCATTCGTCTTCATCTTTCCATTGGTTTTTTTCAATCATAAACACCAACACATCGACATCCGGAATGACCGACATAGCGCTTTTGTTCATGTAGCGATTCAACGCCGTGTGCTGCTCTTTATGAATTCCAGGGGTGTCGACAAAAATCATCTGCGACGCCTCATCTGTTTTAACCCCCAACAGAGTATAGCGTGTGGTTTGTGGTTTCCGTGAGGTAATGCACAGCTTCTGCCCAAGGACATGATTAATCAGCGTTGATTTACCAACATTTGGTCTACCAACAATACCAACATAACCGCACCGAAATGCGGTTTGATCTGAAGAATTATCCATGGTTTTTTAGAATCTCTTTGTAAATTATTTCAGCCGCTTTTTGTTCCGATTTCTTACGACTGCTGGCTTGACCCTGCGCACTGAGCTTTAATGAGTCCACTCGACACTCCATCACAAATTCTTGTGCGTGCTCTTCGCCTAAGCGTTCTTTTAATTCGTATTTAGGCAACGGATGATTGTTGGCTTGCAACCATTCCTGCAAGGCCGACTTGAAGTTCACCGTTTCGTTGATATTTAAGGTATTGAGCCTGGAATCAAACCATTTCAATACCACAGCTCGTGTCACCTCCCAATTAGAATCTAAGAAAATAGCACCAACAATGGCCTCTAATTGGTTTTCTAAAATGGACGGTCTTTGACGACCTTGACTCAGCTCTTCGCCTTTTCCTAAGCGTAAAAAAGGCCCTATCGACAGCTCGGATGCCAATGACGACAACGCCACGCCACTCACCAAAGAAGAACGCAACTTGGTCAAGACGCCTTCCGAAACATCTGGATACAGAGTAAATAAATGATCGGCCATCACGGCACTTAAAACCGAGTCGCCTAAGAACTCAAGACGTTCATTATGATCCGCAGAAAAACTAGCGTGTGTAATCGCTTGCAGCAACAATTGAGGCTGCTTAAATGTATAGTCAATGCGCTGTTCTAATTCCGATAGACTCATGATACACAAAGTTTATTGAATGGTTCTGGCTTGTGAGAAATCAGGAAGCCCACTCCAATGCATCCATACAAAGAAGGCTTTACCGACAATATTCTCTTCAGGAACATCTCCCCACACTCGACTGTCACTGCTGCGATCTCGGTTATCACCCATCATGAAGTAATGCCCATCACGCACCGTAAAACCGTCTCTTAAGCGTTTTGACATTGGCAAGTTATCTGAATAATTGTGTGGTTCTACACGCACATCGTGCTCCACCCCATTGATTGTCTCTTCATAAAGGGTACTGCCGTCTTCCTCACGCGGATTCACGTACGCCAACGGTTCGCCATTCACCGTCAATCGCTTATCGACATACTTAATCACATCACCAGGCACTCCAATCACGCGCTTAATGAAATAACGTTTATCGTGAGGAGGGAAAAACACCATCACATCACCTCTCTCAGGCTCATTTAGATCAAAAACTTTCGTACGAAGCACTGGCAATCTCAACCCGTAGGTAAATTTATTCACCAAAATAAAATCGCCGATTTTTAACGTTGGAATCATCGAGCCTGATGGAATTTGAAATGGTTCTGCAATAAACGAGCGTAGCACCAACACAATCCATAATACCGGTAAAAATGAATTCACATTGTCAGCAAGCCGACGGAGACTGTTTTTAAAAAATAACCGATGGAGTAATGAAAACACCGTACCAATCAAGCACGCAGACACTAAAATCAAAGGGAAGTTGATTGATTCCATATTATTTATCCACCTTTAATACCGCCAAAAATGCAGACTGAGGGATTTCAACATTGCCCACTTGCTTCATGCGCTTCTTACCAGCTTTTTGCTTCTCTAGTAGTTTTTTCTTACGTGTGATGTCACCGCCATAACACTTTGCGGTTACGTTTTTACGTAAGGCTTTCACCGTTTGACGCGCAATGATATGACCGCCAATTGCGGCCTGAATCGCCACATCAAACATCTGCCGTGGAATCAATCCTTTCATGACCTCTGTTAAATTGCGTCCTCTGGCTTGCGACACATCGCGATGCACGATCATTGCCAGTGCATCGACACGATCACCGTTAATAAGTACATCTAAGCGAATCAGATCCGCTGGTGAGAAATGATCAAACTGATAATCAAGCGACGCAAATCCACGGCTGCACGATTTCAGGCGATCAAAAAAGTCCAACACCACTTCCGCCATTGGCAATTCATAACGCAACGAGACTTGATTCCCTAAAAATTGCATGTCTTTTTGCACACCGCGTTTTTCAACGCACAAATTAATCACGCTGCCCAGATAATCAGACGGCACTAAAATATTCGCCACCACGATGGGCTCACGCATTTCTTGAATTTGTCCGCCATCCGGCAGCTTTGATGGGTTATCAACATTAATCACGTCGCCATTTTTCAACAGGACTTCATAAATTACCGTTGGCGCTGTGGTGATCAAATCCAAGTTGTATTCACGCTCTAAACGTTCTTGGATAATCTCCATGTGCAGCATACCTAAAAAGCCACAACGAAAGCCAAACCCTAACGCGTCCGAGCTCTCTGGCTCATAAAACAACGACGCATCGTTCAGCGTCAGTTTCGCCAATGCATCACGGAACATTTCATAATCTTCGCCGCTGACGGGGAACATGCCCGCATACACTTTCGGTTTTACTTTGACAAAACCAGGCAGAGCAGGCACCTCTGATTTCGCATCGGAACGTACTAA
>JBCDEX010000055.1:0-9045 GCA_039178995.1 Pseudomonadota bacterium
TGGTGGAGACGGCGGGAGTCGAACCCGCGTCCGCCAATCCTCTGCTCGAGGGTCTACATGTTTAGATTCCGTTAATTAATTTAGCTCGATACACGCCAACGGGCAGGCTTGTATGTCACGATTCTGAGTTATTTAGACTAGCTGGCGTCAGAAGCGACAACTAGCGCACCAGATAAATGACAGCTGAACACCCTATCTGACGTCAGGTGACGGCTGTTAGCAGGGTTTATGCTGCTAAAGCGTAAGACTCATCGTTTGCGATTATCTTGTTACGACTTTTGATTTACGTGATTGGTCGTCATCACGACATGCACCAAGAGGTTCGTAACCGGCGTCGAATCCAGAGCGTCCCCATGTCGTTGAGTATAGAGCAAAAGCCCTGAATAGGCTATGACTTTGCTTTGCGCACCAAGCCTTCTTGCGCCACGGTGGCGATCAACTGCCCACGACGATTGAAGATGTTGCCTTGGGTGAAGACACGATGCCCTGCTGCGCTGGGGCTGTTCAACTCACACAACAGCCAGTCGTCAATGCGGAACGGTCGGTGAAACCAAATCGCGTGATCCAGCGTCACCGCTTGTAACTTAGGATCCCATGGCACGACGCCAAACGGACGCATGGCGGTCGACATCATGTGGTTGTACGAGGCGTACGCTAACAACTCTTGATGCTGTGCACGCTCTTGAGCAATGTGCCCGTCGGCTTTGAGCCACACGTAATGTTTGCTCGAGGCTTTTGCATCCAGCTGTGCAGGGTCAACCTGACGGTACTCGATGGGCCACGCCGCCAATTCGAATTTACTGCCTTTGTACAGTTGCGAGTAATAATTTTCGTCACTGAGCAAGGTTTCAGGCTCCGGCACTTCAGGCATTTTGTCTTGACGGCGATACGCGTCATCGTTTTTTTCAGGTTGATGAAACGACAGCGATACATTGAAAATCGCACGTCCATGCTGAATGGCCACGACACGACGTGTGGTGAAATGCTTACCATCACGAATGCGGTCAACTTCGTACACCACCGGCATTTCAGAATCGCCTGGACGTAAAAAATAGGCGTGAATGGAGTGCAATTCAAAGCGCGACGACACCGTAGCGCGTGCCGCGTACACCGCTTGCGCCAGTACTTGTCCGCCATACACGGTGTTGCGTGCGTAATCTAAGACTTCACCACGGAATAAATTGATCTCGATTTGTTCCAGCTCGATGTTATCGATCAGACTGGCTAATCCTTTGCTCATGATAATACGACTCTGCTATTGGTTAAGGCTTGTTATTTAAGCTCATTGTGCCTCACAGCCTCACAGTTCATCACTGAGGATAGAGATTATGCGCGAAGTATAAAGGGAATTTTACAATTGGCAAGTGTTTATCAGGCGCTCCCCTACGCCTTGTTGCAACAGGGGATGGTGTATTTACGCTATGAAGACACAGGGAGGGATTTGGCAATCAGTGCAGTTTTAAGGTGGGCTTGCTGCCGCGTGCGAACAAGTCACGGACTAACAACAAACTGGTGCGCACCATGCCGTGCAGCGCGTATTGGTGCATGCGGTACAACGACACATACACCAAGCGTGCCAGCTTACCGCGCACATTAATGGACGAGCCCAAGATGCCCACCGTGCCTTCTTTGCTCAACGAAATGAGCGAGCCTTTGTCCGAGTAGACAAAGTGGCCCAATGGTTTTTGATGGACGTGCTGATGCAAGGCGTTGTATAAAAACGAGGCTTGCTGATGCGCGGCTTGCGCTTTCGGGGGAATCGCGCGCTCCTCACCCTCTGGGGTGTACGATGAACAGTCGCCCATGGCAAAAATGGACGCATCCTGTGTCGTCTGCAACGTGGGGGTGACCACCAACTGATTGATGCGATTGGATTCCAAGCCCTCAATGTCGGCTAACAACGCGGGCGCTTTAATCCCTGCCGACCACGCTTTTAATACCGCTGGAATGACCGTGCCGTCGTCCGTTTCTAAGCCGTCTTCGGTGATCTTTGCCACGCGCGTATCCGTCAACACCTTCACACCCAAGCTCTCGAGCTGTTTGTGCGCGGCTTGTGCCACACGTGCTGGCAGCACCGGTAAAATGGATGGCCCTGCTTCAATCAACGAAATGCTCACGTTGGTGGGCTTCAGTCCTCTCAAGCCATAGCGGATGAATTCTTTGGCGGCTTGAGTTAATTCCGCTGCCAGCTCAACGCCTGTCGCGCCGGCGCCGACGATGGCAATGTTCAGGCTTTGCTCTTCTTCTTGACCGTGTGCGCGTAAGTACGCACCTAAAAATGCTTGATGAAAGCGCTCGGCTTCTTGACGTGAATCGATGAACACACAGTTCTCTTCAGCGCCTGGAGTGTTGAAATCATTCGCTTGAGAACCAATCGCCAAGACCAGCGTGTCATAAGAAATGGTGCGTGCGTTGGCAATCACTTCGGCGTTGTTGCCGGTGATTTCTTGCAAGCTGATGGTGTTGTTGTCGCGATCAACCGCTTGCAATCGCCCCAGCTGAAACTCAAAATTGTTTTTCGCGGCGTGACCGAAGTAATTCAATTCGTCTTCGTACGAGTTGATGGTGCCCGCAGCGACTTCATGCAGCAACGGCTTCCAGATGTGCGTCAGGTTCGCATCGACCAGCGTGACTTGAATGTTGGTTTTTCGGTAGCGCCGCCCCAGACGGGTAGCAAGCTCTAACCCACCTGCACCGCCGCCTACAATCACTAAACGATGTTCTATGGCCTCTGACATACGCACTGCTCTCATTGCTTCCACTGAAATAGGTGCACATTAAATCACAAACATTACCGATTATTTAGACGCGAGCGTATATAACCATCATAACAAAAACCGTATACAGCTCGAGCGTACTCAGGCTGTATACGCACAATTGAGCAAATAGCCAGGCGACTATTTGAACGGCTTGAAGATCATCAACAACTTAGGCAACAACAATAAATTACCCAACAGCGCAGACATCATCGCAAACGAGGTCAACACACCGAAGTAAATACTCGGAGTGAAATTCGACAACACCAAAATAGCAAAGCCAATGATGATGGTCGCAGACGTGTAAAACATCGCACGGCCGATGCTGGTGTGACTGCGATGCATGGTCGCTAAATAATTGCCATCGTTCGCCAACTCTTGCTTAAAGCGGTAGATGTAGTGAATCGAATTGTCCACCCCGATGCCGATGGTGATCGCGGCAATGGTGATCGTCATCATATCCAACGGGATGCCAAACAAGCCCATGCACCCGAGCACCAAGCCCGCTGCCAAGGCGTTGGGTAAAATCGCAATCAATGAGATTTTGATCGAACGGAACAGCACCAAGAACATCAGCATGATCGCAATGAACACCGCGCCCAACGTTTGAATTTGTGATTTAAACAAACTTTGCAACATGTTGTTGTACAACACCAACAAACCGGTGAGATCGTAATCTTTTGGATCGTAGCCCATTTCAGTTTGAATGTAGTTGTCGATTTTCGCCAGCAGCTGTTTGCGGTTCAAGGTGTTGCTGGTTTCTTTCACACGCACGGTAAGTCGTGTCTCAGCGCCTTCACTTTCAAGATACGGGGCGACCAATGCGTCTTCCATTTCACCCGACACATTATTTTGCAAAATGGACAACTGAATCGCATCCAAGTCACGGCCAATGATGTCTTCCGCCACTTGATACATGGTCGACAACGACAAGGTTTTACCCGTTTCATCCAAACCATCGATAAAGCCGTGCAACTGGTTGATGTCTTCCACACCGGCTTGAGTAAACCAATAGCTTGATTTGGTGTCCACGCCATCCATGCCAGCAAAGTCATCTTCTTCGTTAAAATCCGAATCGCTGTCGGCGAAGTCGTCTTCAAGTTCATTGTCATCAAGCGTTTTACGCAGAATAATGTCCAATGGAATCACGCCACCCAATTTGGCGTCGATCAATTCCATCCCTTGATAGATTTCCGTCTTTTCATCGAAATAGTCAATGAAGCGGTTTTCAACTTTTAAATTGGCAACGCCGATCAGTGATAATCCAAGTAATGCAACCGCAACTCCCACAATCAATGACCCAAATTTTTCAACTATCTGAGCTAAGCGTTGGGTAATCGGTGGCGTATTGGCAGCGGCTCTGTCTGTCTCTTTAGCCCCTTTTTTGTCCCACAACAGCATCCCCGCCGGCAGTACAATAAAGGTCGTCAATAAGGCAATGATCACACCTAGGGTCATCATCCACCCAAAATCGATGACTGGGCGAATGCCACTGAACACCAACGAGGTAAACGCCACAATCGTGGTGAGCGTTGTGAACAAACACGGACGGAACATACTGGAGACCGTCGCCAACACACGCTCTTTGTGAGTCATGTCTCGACGCTCTGCTTCGTACTCACGATAACGCACCACCAAATGCACGGTCACCGACAAGGTCAGAATCAACAACAACGCCACAAAGTTGGCAGAGATCACGGTCAGCTGCCATCCCAACATCGCCATGAATCCCGTGGTTAAAATCACACAACTGACGCACGCCAGCATCGGCAACATCACCCAACGCAATTGACGGAACACCAAGCCCAACACCAACACGATGAATAGGAAAATGGCCGTACCGAACACCGACAAATCTTGCTGGATAAACGTCAACATGTCGTTGGCGATCATGGTGACGCCGCCTAAGAACACTTGCGCTGTGGAGCGGTGCTTGTCGAGAATACTACGTACATTTTCAATCAGCTGTTTATCTTCAGCTTTGGCCGCTGCAGACGCACTCGCATACTGCTCCGTTACGCTCAATAATTTTTTCGCTTCCTGTGGATTGATCGTGCCTTCGCGTTCTTTTGCGCGCAGTGCTTCGCCGCTCTCGCGCAGTTGGTTCAATTCAATGCGACGTTTTAAGTTCACTTGAAGAACCGTGGTCTTACCGTCTTCACTAAGCAGCAAGCCTTTATAAATTGGGCTGTTGGCAAATTCTGCTTTTGCCAAACCACGGTCAACGGCGGGGTCTTTTAAATAATTGATGTCTTCTTGCAGGTTACTCAAGGTGACTTTAGGGCTGTACAGCAAGGGAACGTTTACAATGGAGTTTACGCTCGATACTTGAGGCAAGGCGGTTAATTCGGACTCAATGTGCTGCAAACTGTCCAGCGACATTTTATTGAACAGATCGCCTTTGGGCGTGTAGGTCACAATCAGGAAATCTTCTGCACCGTAGCGCTTGCCGACATCACGATACAAGGCTAGGGCTTTATCCCCTTCGATGACCAATGAATCCGATGAGGCGTCAAATTTGAGCTTGCTGATTTGCGACCCAACGGCGACCACCGTCAGCAATAAAGCAATCAACGCAATTAAAGGGAATTTATGCACTGTGTTCAGATACACTTTCTTTAATAACTCGCCCATATAACATCTCCTTCATGCGGTGCATTCGTCACACTCGCTTATTATGATTTATGACCTTATGATTCAACTTCGTGCGTTTTGTCGTGTGTGTGATTATCCGTGTGCTGAGCCTAAGCCGTCCACAAGCAGCTGGTGAATGCCACCAAATCCGCCGTTGCTCATGATCACAATCAAATCTCCGGTTTGGCTGTCCGCACACAATTGATTGACAATGTCATCAATGCGCTCAAATACTTGAGAGGCTGCATGATCCGCCACAATGTCACTGACGCGCCACGACATGTGCGCTGGCTGCATCCAGTACACCGCATCTGCCAGTGCCACCGAATCGAGCAACTCGTCTTTATGAATGCCCAACTGCATGGTGTTTGAACGCGGCTCAAGCACGATGCGTAAGACGCCGTCTGTGCTCGCGCGCAATCCTGCCAACGTGCTCGCGATGGCCGTTGGATGATGCGCAAAATCGTCGTATACGCTGATGCCGCCCACGTCTGCAATTTTTTCCAAACGACGTTTTACGCCTTCAAAAGCATTGAGCCCATCGATGGCTTGTTGCGGTGTCAGACCTACTTGCAATGCAGCGGCAAACGCAGACAGACCGTTTTGCACGTTGTGCAAACCAATGAAATCCCAGTTCACCGTGCCCAACACCGTGCGCGTACCATTGTCGTTGTGCACCACGTGGTATTCACTGCCGTCTTCTTTGACCAATTCAGCAACGTACGTCGCTTGACTGTTTTTTTCGTACGCCAAACTGACTTCAGGGCTCCAGCACCCTTGCTCAATGACCTCATCAATCGCACTCACTCCTTGCGGATAAATCACAGCGCCTTCAGACGGCACCGTGCGCACGACGTGATGAAACTGTCGTTGGATGGCTTTTAAGTCGTCAAAAATGTCTGCGTGATCAAATTCAAGATTGTTGATGACTAAAGTACGCGGCTTGTAATGCACAAACTTTGAGCGCTTATCAAAAAAGGCACTGTCGTACTCGTCGGCTTCGACGACAAAATAAGGCGCACTGCCGATACGCGCTGACGCGTCGAAGTTTTTAGGCACGCCGCCAATCAAATAGCCCGTTTCTATGCCCGCAGACTGAAGAACACACGCCAACATGCTGCTGGTTGTGGTTTTGCCATGCGTGCCCGACAATGCCAATACGTGTTTATCAAACAACACATGCTCGGCAAGCCACTGAGGCCCCGATGTGTAAGGAATGCTTTGATTGAGTACATACTCAACGGCTGGATTACCACGAGACATAGCGTTACCAATGATGACCATATCTGGCTGTGGGTCTAAATGCTCTGTCAGATAGCCTTGCATCAGATCAATGCCTTGTGCCTCGAGCTGCGTGCTCATCGGCGGATACACGTTTGCGTCACTGCCCGTGACTCGATGCCCCAACTCTTTGGCGAGCACCGCCAAACTGCCCATAAAGGTGCCACAGATACCAAGAATGTGAATGTGCATTACTACTGTTCCCTAACCCATTGATGGACAGCTCAATCGCCGCCTTCTTAAAATGGCGAAATTATACCACGGTTTAAACCACGATACGGCGTCCTGTGAGGTCTAAATTCAACGTGCACAGATCACATAACCGCGTTTTTAAACAGACATTGTTTTCGTTTTTCAGTAAGATACGCACTGTCCATTATTCATCGTTACGAGGTTGCTCACTGTGCCAAAGACATCCAAATCCACGACCGCTAAATCAAGTCGTTCATCGTCCAACAAGCCCACTAAGAAAAACGCATTTTACGCGCAATCGGGTGGCGTGACCGCCGTGATCAACGCATCGGCCTGTGGCGTGATTCAAACCGCAGCGCAGCACAAACAACACATTGGCAAAGTCTACGCTGGAAAAAACGGCATCATTGGTGCGCTCACCGAAGAACTGATTGAT
Organism: Pseudomonadota bacterium; assembly: GCA_039178995.1. Taxonomy (GTDB): domain Bacteria; phylum Pseudomonadota; class Gammaproteobacteria; order Pseudomonadales; family JBCDEX01; genus JBCDEX01. The sequence goes on from JBCDEX010000055.1 coordinate 7,300, forward strand.
ACCAGCAAAGAAAGCAAGAAGACCATCGAACTGCTGAAAAGCACACCGAGCGGCGCGTTTGGTTCGTGTCGTTACAAGCTAAAAAGCTTTGATGAAAATCAACGCGAGTACGAGCGTTTGATTGACGTATTTAAAGCGCACAACATAGGCTACTTCTTTTACAACGGCGGCGGCGATTCGGCTGACACCTGCCTCAAGGTATCGCAGTTGTCGGAAACCATGGGCTACCCGATTCAAGCGATCCACATCCCTAAGACCGTGGACAACGACCTGCCCATTACCGATTGCAGCCCGGGCTTTGGCTCCGTCGCGAAATACACCGCAGTCTCTATTCGTGAAGCGGGTATGGACGTTGCCTCAATGGCCGCCACCAGTACCAAGGTGTTCATCATGGAAGTCATGGGACGCCATGCAGGTTGGATTGCCGCAGCCGGTGGTTTAGCGACACAAGAAGAAGGCCAAGCGCCACACATTATTTTATTCCCTGAAATCGCGTTCAATGAGAAAAAATTCTTAGCCAAAGTGAAGCAATGCGTTAAGAAATTTGGTTTTTGCTGCATTGTGGTATCAGAAGGCACACGCTACAAAGACGGGCGTTTCTTAGCCGATGCGGGCACCGTGGATGCATTCGGTCACAAACAATTGGGCGGCGTGGCTCCGACCTTGGCCAACATGATTCAAAAAGCACACGGCTACAAATACCACTGGGCTGTGTCCGACTACCTACAGCGCGCTGCACGCCACATCGCATCAGCGACAGATGTCGAACACGCGTACGCCGTCGGAAAAGCGGCTGTGGAAATGGCCATTGAAGGACACAATTCGGTGATGCCGGCCATCATTCGAGGCAAAGGCAAACGCTACTCTTGGAAGATTGAAGCCGCACCATTGGCCGAGGTGGCGAACGTTGAAAAAATGATGCCACGCGATTACATCAGCAAAGACGGCTTCCACATCACCGACAAAGGGCGTGATTATTTGTTGCCATTAATTCAAGGAGAAGACTACCCTGAATACAAAAAAGGCTTGCCACAATACGCGACCATTAAAGGGCAATTGGCCGACAAAAAACTTAAGACGTTTAAACTGTAACCGTCGCTTACAATCGCACGAGATCAAGCGCACCGAATCGCGGTGCCATGCTACCTAAGTATAACCGTGCGACAACAAGTCGTTGACGTCATGGCTGGGTGAGAACGCCAATGGCGCTGACAGAAACAAACGACGCAAGGCTTGATAATCAAACTGATCACACGCCACAAAGACAGCGTCTAACAGAAGATCCAATTCATCCCAATTCAGATGGCTTTCTTGCGCTTTCATAATTCGCGGATGAGAGGTGCTTTGAGCGTCGTCGCCGACTAATAATTCTTCGTATAATTTTTCACCCGGACGCAGCCCTGTGTACACAATCTCAATGCCAACATTTGACGACGCATCGCCCTCTAAGGTCGAACGCCGTGATTGGGTGTCGTGCTTCACTTTATGCCCCATCAAATAAATCATGCGTCGCGCCAGTTGATCTATTTTGACCGGCTCGCCCATATCCAGCAAAAACACATCGCCGCCTTGACCCAACGCACCCGCCTGAATCACCAATTGAGCGGCTTCTGACAGCGTCATAAAATAACGAATGATGTCTTTGTGCGTCACCGTGACAGGGCCACCCGACGCGATCTGTTGCTTAAACAATGGCACCACCGAACCCGACGATCCCAGCACATTGCCAAACCGCACCATGGTAAA
>JBCDEX010000056.1:0-8970 GCA_039178995.1 Pseudomonadota bacterium
AACAAAAGTGTTAAACAAACGATCAAAGACGATCACAATCCCGCCGTAGTTCATATCAATGTATTTCTCATTCACTCCATGATGCGCTCGGTGATGTGACGGCGTATTAAACACAAACTCAATCCACGGATGCAATTTTGGGATTTGCTGCGTGTGAATGAAATATTGATACGCGAGATTCACTGCATAGCAAGCAAATACCGCTTCGGCTGAAAACCCAATAAGAATCACCGGCAAAAAGAATATAAAATTCCCCGAGATAGGGTACATGATGCTTTGGCGCATAGCGGTGCTGAAATTCATGTTTTCGGACGAATGATGCACGACGTGAGCACACCAAAACCAACGGATACGATGGCTACTGCGGTGATACCAATAATAGAAAAATTCCACTAAGACAAACAGCAACAACGCACTCAGCACCCCATCAACAGGAATTTGAGTCACTTGAAAGGTTTCAAACCAAGCTAAAAACCCCGCCAGAAGCACCAAATTAACCACGCCTTCTGCAATTTGATACGCGCCACCCAAGGTAAAATTCATGATGGATTCTTTGAGGTCGATGAATTTATCCAGCACGCCTTTGCGCTTCAAATACGCAACTTCTGCTATGAAGGTTGCAATAAAAACGGGCGACAACCCAAATAATATCAAGTCGCGCAGTGTCACATGAAGACCGTATTGTGTGTTTAACAACTCCAGTAAAGCATCCAACGTGTGTTCTCCTATTGTCTGTAAATTGTGTCTAGATTAGGTTGTATCGATCACGATACACATGCTGTTTTTACGACATCAATGGCACACACGGTCAAAGTGACTGAATGCGTTACAATAAACCATTGTCTGCAAACGACGTGATGTGATTTCCAATAATGAGATGATCCAATACTTTTATATCAACGTAGGCCAATGCTTGTTGTAAGTATTGTGTTAAGTGTATGTCTTCTGGACTGGGTTCGGCAAGCCCAGAGGGGTGATTGTGTGCAAAAATAACCGCTGCCGCATTGTGTCTCAAACACTTTTTTATGAGCTCTCTGGGATACACGTGGCTTTTATCCAAGCTGCCTTTGAACAATTCTTCAAATACAATCACACCGTGCTGACTGTCTAAAAAGACACAGCTGAACACTTCTTGAGATTGATGCTGGTATTTTAACTTTAAGTAATTGCGTGTGTTTGCACTGCTTTGAAGATACTCTTTGGTGATCATTTCTTCTTTAAGCTGACGCTGCGCAAGCTCTGACACCGCTTTGAGCGTCGAGCTTTTTGCTGGGCCTAACCCTGGCACGCGACACAAAGACACTAGATCCGCTTGAAGCAATTGCCCCAGACTGTTGAACTGATTCAATAAACTCCGAGCCACTTCAAACACGGAATGACCTGCGGTGCCACTGCCAAGGACAACGACCAATAGCTCAATATCGCTGAGTTGATCAGCCCCTCGCGCCAGTAGCTTTTCTCTGGGTTGCTCTTGTTTAGGCAGTGTATGTGGTGGATGAGACGGTGCTTTCATAACAAACCTTCCTTGGTTCGAGATTAACAATAATGTAATGCTGGTGAACGCTTTAAAGTACGTTAGTGTTCACTTCATCGTGGTTTTTTGTGTATTATTCAATACACGTTTCGCAAAGTATTATAAACTTAAGCCCTCTCATGGCAGGACGCTTACGTGATTAGCTTACGAAGTCGCTTGAGTATACATAAAATCCATTAAAGTAGAAGTGATCTCATTATGTCGTCATTCCCTTATCAACACATTGTCTTGGGCGTTAGTGGCGGCATTGCTGCGTATAAAAGTGCGGAACTGGTGCGTTTACTCGTCAAACAAGGGGCTTCCGTTCGAGTGGTGTTGACACACGGCGCGTCTGAATTTATTACCCCAATGACGCTGCAAGCGCTCTCGGGACACTCTGTTCACAGTGAGTTGTTCAGTGAAGAAGCCGAAGCTGCAATGGGTCACATTGAACTGGCTAAGTGGGCCGACCTCATTTTGATTGCGCCAGCAACGGCGCACACTATTGCCAAATTACGTCACGGATTTGCAGACGATTTACTCACCACTCTGTGTTTGGCAACGGATGCGCCAGTGGTCATAGCACCGGCAATGAATCAAGCCATGTGGCATCACGCTCAAACACAACGCAATGTAACTCACTGCACAGAGGTGTTGGACCATTCAATCCTAGGTCCGGGTTCAGGAGAACAAGCCTGTGGTGACGTTGGTTTTGGCCGAATGCTTGAACCCAGTGACATTGTCAGCGCCTTGTCTCAACAGCCGTTACACAACAACCGATCTGCGCTGTCTGGAAAACACGTGGTCATCACCGCTGGACCAACACGTGAAACCATTGACCCTGTTCGTTTCTTGAGCAATCCCAGCACCGGTAAAATGGGCTTCGCACTTGCCCAAGCCGCGGCAAAGGCAGGTGCACAAGTCACTCTCATTGCGGGTCCAGTAGCACTGCCAACACCTCAGAATGTGACACGCATAGACATCACAACCGCACAAGACATGTATGATGCAGCGATGAATCAGTCAGCGGACATTTTCATCGGCTGTGCTGCCGTGGCGGACTATCGCCCTCAAACGGCGCAATCACACAAGATTAAAAAAATGGATGACGTCATGCAGATTGAACTGGTGCGCAACCCAGACATTTTAGAAAGCGTTGCCAAACAGAATAATCCTCCGTTCTGCATTGGATTTGCTGCCGAGACGCAACATATCAAGGAATACGCATTGAAGAAAATGGACAGCAAACAACTGTCGATGATCATTTCCAATGACGTCTCGAATCCTGACATTGGCTTTTCCAGCGAACAAAACCAAGTCAACGTGTTCTGGAAAGACCTCAACGGTGAGATTGAACACGCGCAATTAGAGCGCATGGACAAACGCGCATTAGGCACACACCTCATCAATATGATTTGCGATGTGTTCAGCACCCAACCATAACGTAATTTTAAGGTTCCTGTATGTCTCTGAATAAAGAACAAGCGCTCAACGTTTCCAATGTCTTAACGGAAGCCCTTCCGTACATCCAAGCGTTTGTGGGAAAAACAATTGTCATCAAGTACGGCGGCAACGCAATGACCGACAAAGCGCTTGAAGCCAGTTTTGCACGCGACATTGTACTCATGAAAACCGTGGGCATGAACCCAGTGGTTGTCCACGGCGGTGGGCCACAAATTGCGTCATTATTGGAACGCTTAAACATTCAATCTGAGTTCGTCGATGGCATGCGAGTTACCACCAGTGAAGCGATGGACGTGGTTGAAATGGTACTGGGTGCCAATGTCAACAAATCCATTGTCAGCCTGCTGAATAAAAACAACGGAAAAGCGATTGGCTTGACTGGAAAAGACGGCAATTTAATCACTGCTAAAAAATTAAACTTAACGCCCAAACTCAAAGAAAGCTTAGCCGCGTCTGAAATCATCGACATAGGGCACGTGGGTCAAGTGGAGCACATCAACCGCGATGTACTCGACGTGTTAATGAACAGCGACTTCATACCCGTCATTGCTCCCATTGGAGTCGACGACCAAGGCACAAGCTACAACATCAACGCCGACCTCGTCGCGGGTCACGTCGCACAAGCGCTCTCTGCTGAAAAGCTCATATTGCTCACGAACATTGCAGGCTTACAAGACAAGCAAGGCAACGTATTGACAGGCTTAACGCCCAAACAAGTCGACGGCTTGATTGACGATGGTACGATTTACGGTGGCATGCTTCCCAAAATCACATGTGCATTGAACGCGGTTAATACAGGCGTCACCAGTGCACACATTATCGACGGACGCGTACCTCATGCGGTGCTGTTGGAAATTTTCACCGACGTCGGTGTTGGAACCCTTATTAGAAATACAACATAACAAGGTTTGATATAACAATATGAAAAAAGAATCTAGAAAGCAGCACATTTTAGAATGCCTCGCTCACATGCTGGAAGACAATCCCGGCGGAAAAATCACCACCGCCAAACTTGCCGCTGAAGTCGGTGTCTCCGAAGCCGCTTTGTATCGTCATTTCCCGAGTAAAACAAAAATGTTCGAGGGACTGATTGAGTTTATGGAAGGCGTTATTTTTTCGCGGATTAATTTGATCATTCAAGAGGAAGAAGAATGCATCGAGCGTTGTTATCAAATCACGTATTTATTATTAAAATTCACGGAACAAAATCCTGGGATCACTCGACTGTTAACAGGAGATATTTTAGCAGGTGAAACACCTCGTTTACGTGAGCGGATTGCCCAATTTTACGACCGTGTTGAAATGCAATTGAAAAATATTTTGCGTGAGGCTGAGATAAAAGAGCACATTCGCCCCATCATGCCGATGACGGCTGCAGCAAACTTGCTGCTAATGACAACAGACGGGCACATACATCAATACGTTCGCAGTAATTTTAAACGCAAACCGACGGAATATTGGGAAGAGCAATGGCCGATATTAATCGAAGGGTTTTTCAAACGCACCATGGGCGGAGTGGTGTAACATCAACCACGCACTCTATCTGATTAATTTATGATGTGGCTTCTGGCGAAGCCGGCGCATCATCTTGGTGAAGGCCTAATAGTTTTCTAAGACCTTTGAATAAATCTTCCAACATTAAGTACAAACACGGAATAAAAATCAAGGTAATCACGGTGGCAAACACAATGCCAAAACCAAGTGATATCGCCATTGGAATCACAAACTGAGCTTGCTTACTGGTTTCAAGTAAAATTGGAAATACACCTAAAAAAGTCGTTACAGACGTTAAGAAAATCGCTCTAAAGCGCTCACCGCCCGAATCAATGACAGCATCCATCAATGAGCGCCCTTGCTCACGAGCTTTATTGATAAAGTCGACTAAAATCAAGCTATCGTTTACGACCACCCCCGACAGGGCAATGATGCCGAATATTGACATCATGCTGACCGCCATTCCCATAACTTTATGTCCAATGATCGCACCAATAATCCCAAACGGAATCACACTCATGATAATAAATGGCTGCATATAAGAGCGCAGTGGAATCGCAAGCAACGCATACACGCCAATCAACGACAACATAAAGCCAAACATTAATTCCGTTTCAAGTTTTGCATCGTCCTTTGAACCACCCGCCGCTTCAATTTTTATTCCTGGATATTTTTCAATGAGTTTGGGAAAAAACTTATCAAGCATGTCCCCAGTTATTTTACTCGGCTCAGCAATTGATTTATCGAGCTTCGATGTCACAGTGACCGCTTGTTTTCCATTAATTCGGACACGTTCAACCAAAGCCGATTTAATATCCACATCTGCAACCGATGTAATTGGAGCACCTCGACCATCGTCTGTTCGAACGTGCATATCGTATAAATTGACCAATGATCTTCGCTCATCCACAGGATAACGAACTTTTACTTTTACTTCACTCATTTGACGTTGAATGCTCTGTGCTTCAGCGCCATGAAACGCATCTCGTACTTGCCTTCCAATGGAGGCTAAACTCAAACCCAAGGCATCCCCGTTTGGTTTTAATGCAAATTGGATTTCATCGGAAGAGTCCGGAACGCCGTCAATTACAGAGCTCACACCTTCATATTCCAGCAATTTACGTTTCAATTCGACAGCCGCTTTATACAAATGCTCTTCATTATTACTGCTGAGATTGTAAGAAATATCACCGCCTGCACCCACTTTTTCTTCTTGTGCATCGCTAAAACGTAATGATTTAGCGCCCACAATATTCCCCACTTCTTTTTGCCAACGCTGTACAATGTCTCGTGGTGAAATGTTACTGATGCTTTCATCAATTAACTGAACCGTTGCCTGACTGCTTCTGTCCATTTTAAATACAAAGCGATGTTTAACAAATGACTGTTCTGCACCGGTTTCTTCTATGTAGCGTTGCTCTACTGTACGCAATGCATTCATAGTTTTATCCGACACGCGAAGCATTGTCTCATCTGACGTCCCTTGAGGCATTTCTAATGTCACACTGATGTAATCAGATGGTACGTCAGGGCTCAAAGAATAACGCACAAAACCCACGTATACTGCCATGACCGTCATCATCAATACGGCAAAAAAGACACTGACTGTGATGTAACGATTGTGCACGGCAACACGTAAAAAAGGTTGATACAAACGGCTCACAAACCATTCTATTTTACTATTAGCGCCTTCCTGAAGGTTCTTTTGCCACTTCCAATCCAGCAGCTTGGAAATGCCGCCTGAGTGCGCAATGTGTGCAGGCAAAATCAATTTGGATTCAATCAATGAAAATATCAAGCAGAAAATAACCACATACCCACACGCTGCGGGAAAGTGAGCCCACTTCCCACTGATAAACACCGTCGGTAAAAATGCACATACCGTCGTTAACACCCCAAAAATAGCGGGCGTCGACACACGATGAATACCACGCAACACCGTATCCAAGCCATCACTTTGTTCGGCTCGCATTGCCGAATGTGCACTTTCGCCAATAATGATGGCATCGTCCACCACCACACCCAATACTAAAATAAAACCAAACAAGCTGATCACATTAATACTGACGTCAAAGCTCGGCAATAAAATAGCCACACCTAAGAAACACACTGGAATGCCCAACATGACCCAGAATGCGATTGATAAATTCATGAAAATGGCCAAACACACCAACACCAACAAAATCCCTGCCAATAGATTTTTGTACATCATGTTCAAACGCTGTTCTAGGAAGATAACGGTTTCACCCCAAATTGTCATTTGGATGCCACTGGGTAAACTCGCTTGTCGCTGCTGTATATATTTTTTCGAGATATCTGCAATCGTGATAATGTCTTCGCCGTCCGATGCAAACACGCCCAATCCGACGCTGTACTCGCCATCAAATGTATTTGAGTTAAGCGTCTCTTCAAAGGTCTCAAAAATATTGGCAATATCACCTAATAAGATACGCTCACCACCTAGTGTGGAACGAATCGGAATGGTTTTAAAGTCGTCTGCGACTAACTCACGTCCTTTTGCACGAATGAGCAATTCACCACTATTGGTTTTTATTGAGCCTGCGGGCACATCAACTGAAGAGGCATTGATTGCCGACGCGATGTGACCCAAGGTTAATCCATACTTACGTAATGTTTGTTCCCTCACCTCAACGGCAATTTCAACGTTTCGATTACCATAAATTTCAACGGTTGAAATTTCTTGGTGGCTCAACAACTCATTTTTAACTTCATTGACTAGCCGATTTCCCTCGACTTCATCCAATGCCGCACCATGGATTTGAATGTTCAGCGCAGAAATTGATTGCGTCACTTTATTAATGACTGGTTTCTTTGCTTCTGCAGGGAGGTTTTCAATACCATCAAGCGCCAATTTGATTTCATTGGCTAAATTATTGATGTCGACATCGTCGCTGATTTCAATCATCGTCTGACTCAAAGACTCACGAGATGTGCTTCTTATACGCTGGATGCCTTGGATATTTTTTTGCTTAATCGCTTCTTCGACCTTAATCACGATGGCGCTTTCCACTTCAGACGAACTGGCACCAGGATAGGGAACAGATACGCTGATGGCACTGACATTGAATTTTGGCGTAATCGCTTTTGATAGCCTACCCGAAGAGACAAGCCCCAGGATAATGATGAATATCATCAACAAATTTGACGCAACAGGGTTGCGAACAAACCAGGCAATGATGCCTTTTTGGGAAGACTCTACGCTTGAATGTGTCACAAGGCACCTTGTGTGTCTGAAGTCACACCGTTCGTCACTGTATCGGACACAGGAGCTAACCCTGAGTCGATCGCTCTTTCAACATTATTGATCACAATCTTCGTACCCGGCAAATAGCCAGTTAAGACCGTTTTACTGACTTTATCGCCATCACTCAAACCAGAAGAGATGTAACTGTATTTTTCATCCGAGTATGCAATGCTAACCTCACGCCGAACCAACTCAGATTGATCGTTGACGATCCAGACGTAACGCCCCATCTGTATGTGGATGTTCGGCAGTTTAATCACGTTTTTAAGTGTTTTACCTTGAATGTCTGCGTAAACAAACGTACCCACTCTTAAAGGCTCTTGTCTGTTTGAACGTAAATTGTAAGGATCATTCACTTCCGCGATCACGTTCACAAAGTGTGTTTTCGAATCCACAATGCCTTTACTTCTTACTAAAACTCCTTGCCATTGTGTTGCAGTGGAAGAAGGATCTGTGTAAATTTCAACGGCTGAATAACGTTTTTGACTTCCAGGCGATGGGACATTTAAAAACTTCAACTTCTCCTGAGGGATTCTCAAGTTAACATTTGCTTGTTTAATGGAAAAAATACTGCCTAACGGAGTACCTGGACTCACGAACTGTCCTTTTTCAATTGTTTTATCAAGGACAACACCTTGGTACGGTGCTCGAATAGACGTTTTATTAAGCTGGTTACGCGCGTTTTTTATTTCAAGTCGTGCTGCTTCTTCATTGGCCAACGCCGCTCGAATTTGAGGTTTTCTAAGTGCGGCATCTTTTGCCGCAGGGCTTAGATTTTTACGCTCACGCCATTCAAACTCTTGTTTTGCAATGCGCGCCAAGTTTCGCTCTTGTGCTAACGCACTTTGTACTGAAATGATCGACGCTTCTGCACGTTGTATTTGTAACTGATAATCTGAATCAGATACTTTTATAAGTAATTCACCTTTCTTAACTAATTCACCTTCTAAAAAATTGGATGCGACGTGATCAATTCGCCCTGACACTTCTGAAATCAAGGTCGTTTTGTTTTTTGCTTCAACAACACCTTGTGCTTTTATTGTCAGTGTTAAATCACTGGATCTTACTTCCATGACATCGACTATGACTTGCTTTTTCTCTATAGCCACTTTTTCTGGCTCCGGCTTCATTGAAACCAGTACACGTGCAAGTAAAAGAGTCAAACCGATAATAATAATTACAATAAATAGTTGTCGTTTCATTTTTATGCTATTATTTTTCTTCTAAAAACAAT
>JBCDEX010000057.1:0-8955 GCA_039178995.1 Pseudomonadota bacterium
AACGCACGTTGCGCTGGAATGGCCATGCCTGACAGCAACACATACATTCCAGTAAATATTAGGCTCATGATGGCCGCCCATGAGGTGTTCGGAAGATAACGCAGCGGTGTACGCCACACGATAAGCAACCCTTTTATAAGCCAGTACAGCAGCGCCGAAAATAAGCCGATGTGAAGCCCCGAAATGGCCACTAAGTGAGACGTCCCAGTGTCTGAAAACGAGGCCCATCGTTCATGAGACATCAATGATCGATCACCTATCGATACTGCCAGTATCAGATCCTGTTGCGTGACATCGGCGTAGGATAAGAGCTTGTCACGAAATCGTTCACGTAAGCCGTTGATTGTCCAAACAGACTCTGCGCTGGCTAAGCGCTCAGCGTTAACCACGTTGCCTGTTGCGGTAATGCCTTGAGACAATAGCCACAATCGATAATTAAACGCACCTTCATTGGCCAATGACCTTGGGTTTTTGATCGTCAAAGTGAATGCCCATCGCTCCCCTACTTTGACGTTGGTGTCATGGTTATACCAGTTCACAGACACATGCGATGCGGGCATGCGTGTCGCGTTAAGGGGCTGCTCAATCGATACGACACGGGCAACAAACTGCTGCACACTATATTGATCGTAGTCCACTTGTTTCGGCAATGACATGACCTCGGCGGTCAGAGTCACTTTGGTGGGCGTCCAGTCATCGGGCAACTGAATCCAGTCAATGTACGCCAAATGGCATAAAGAGCACTGCATCGCCAGTAAACAGAGGATGCTCAGGCTGTGCGAGTCATTCCATTGACGCGTGTGACGCCAGCGTTTGATGCGTAACAACTGAACAGCGACACTCACAACCAGTAAGACATAGACACACACAACCGACGGCAGTGGAGCAATGATCGGTAATAAAGCACAGGCAATCACCACGACAAGTGCATGAGTGACTTTCATGGTCGGTAATATGTCGGTTTAGTGACTAAACGGAGGGGATGTGGAACGGTTCATAACTGCAACTCCTTTGCAATGTAGAGGATATAAATGACACAAAACGACGTCCTTGTCATTTGGTGAATGGGTTTTGCCTAACCTAACTCAGTATGGATTAGCGAAACTTCGTGTTTTGAGATTGATAATATCCCATCAAAATTTCAGCCACCTCAGGTCGTGAAAACTCTGGCGGTGGCGCGATGCCATTGCCCAACATTTCACGTACTTTGGTGCCCGACAACAAGATAAAGTCGTCTTTAGTGTGATCTGGGCCGTCACGCATCATAATAACTTTATTCAATTTTTTTGAATACGCGGTGTGATCGGCTTTAAACACTTCGATTTCCAATGCGCCTTCAGGAACACGCTCATCAAAAATGGTTTGCGCATCGAATGCACCGTAGAAGTCACCCACACCGGCATGATCACGACCGACGATGAAGTGCGAGCAACCACAGTTCTGTCTGAATACGGCGTGCAACACGGCTTCTCTCGGACCAGCGTACAGCATATCAAAGCCATAGCCTGTCACCATCACCGAGTTTTTCGGGAAGTATTCACGCACCATCGTACGGATGCAGTTATCACGTACATGGGCTGGGATGTCCCCTGCTTTGAGCTTGCCCAACAACATGTGGATCAACACACCGTCCGATCCCGTGTCGGTTAATGCCATTTTACACAGCTCTTCGTGCGCACGATGCATAGGGTTACGTGTTTGAAACGCCACCACTTTCTCCCAACCGTGCTCCATGATGTCGTTACGGATATCACGAGCGGTGCGGAATGTGTCTGGGAAATCATTTGAAAAATAGCTGAAGTTCAATACTTCAATAGGCCCCGACACCATCATGTTGCCGAGCTCTAAAAATGTTTTCGCGCCAGGGTGAGACTCATCTGCAGTGGTAAAGATCTCTTCTGCCATCATCTGTAGCTGTGCGTCAGACACTTCTTCAATCGCATCAACGCGCTGAACGGCAATCACAGGATGGTCATCAATGTTCGGATCCAATAAGGCGATTTTTTGGCCAACGGCAATGCCTGAGACGTCTTTGGTCAAGTTCACAATGGGCACAGGCCAGAACAAGCCATCGCTTGTTTTCATGTCTTTGGCGACGCTGATCGAATCTTCAAGGTTCATGTAGCCATTCAATGGCGTAAAATAACCCGCACCTAGCATCACTGCATTGGCGGCGGCTGCTGAATTCAGCAACAAGGTCGGCATGGTTTTTGCCGCTTCTTCAAGCGCCGCGTGGCGAGCTTGATCGTAAACAAATAGAGGGTTAAGCGCATCTGCGCCGTGTGGCTTAATCATAGATAAATCCTAGTAAGACAAAAATAAAATACACAAATTACGACGCGCTCAACAACCCTTCTGCGCGTAAATAATCAATTAAGGTCTGCACTTCTTCTTCGAGCGACAGTTCAGCGGTGTTTAACACCACTTCTGGTTTTTCAGGCGCTTCGTACGGTGCGTCAATGCCGGTGAATTGCTTGATTTCGCCTGCGCGTGCTTTTTTGTACAAGCCTTTTGGGTCGCGTTCTTCGGCAACGTCCAATGGGCAATGCACATGCACTTCAATGAATCGAAGCCCAGCCTCATCGTGCAGTTCACGCACCAAGTTACGGTCCGCTGTGTATGGGCTGATGAAACTGCTCAACACAAGCATGCCTGAATCCGCAAACAACTTAGACACTTCGCCCACTCGGCGAATGTTTTCTTTACGATCGTCTGCACTGAAACCTAGGTTTTTGTTGATGCCCAAGCGGATGTTGTCGCCGTCTAAGCGATACGGCAATTTAGAGTGCTTCATCAACTCCGATTCCAACGCCACCGCAACGGTGCTTTTACCGCTACCTGACAAGCCGGTAAACCAGAGAGTTGCCCCTTGTTGATCCAATAAACGATTGCGATCAGTGCGGGTGATTTCACCTTCATGCCAGTGGACATTTGTTGCTTTTTGTTCAGTCATGTCATTAATTACCTAGAGATAAATATTAATACGCTGCATTCTCAGAATATGCAGCTCATTGAGTAAGGAGGGTTGTATGCATTAATTATTGGGTGTACTGCCCACTTCAAATTGAGGAATGGCACCACGCGTTTTCTGATGCTTTAGTGATTGATTCCTCGCTAAATAAGCCACGCTTAAATTAGCCGCTGCCATGTTATCAGATGACGACACAAAAACCAAAACCGCCCCATCGTTTTGCCCTTTCTTGGTCACAAAAACGGATTTGATCGGTAATGATTTGCCTTCATAAGCAATGCTGAAATCCTCCAGTTTGGGCTGCCGTCGCCAATCCAAGCCACTAATTCCATGCACATACACTCGCTTGCCTTTCACGGTGAGATGCAGGTCCGTCAATGGTTCTGGAGTGTCCAGTGGTGCATTTTGGGCAACCGATTTGGACGGCATGATGTTTGTGTCGACTTCCATTCTCGTTGGTTGGCTAGGGGCTGCGCTCTGTTGTGCATTGTGGTGTGGCGTATGAGATGTTGCAGCGACATGTGTGGATACTGACTCAGATGCTGACGCGTTTTGTGCATTGTGAGTGCCTGTTTCTGACGCGTCCAATAACGCATGCGTTTGCCCTGAAATACGAACCAAACGATCCAAGTCATGCGAGAGATCAAGCGCATCCGTTACGATTTTTGACGACGTAACCGTGTTGTTTACTGCCGAGTGGGTGTCTGGCGCTGAGCGTTCGACAGCGGCTTGCTCATATTGAACAGTCTCTGACGTCGCTGCTTGTGAGCGTTGTTGTTTCATGGCGGCTCGATTAGACGCTGCTTGCTGCGCCAATACCTGCTGCTCTAATGTTTGTTTCAACTCAGCGTGTTTGCGCGCGTCTTCTTCAACTTGTGCTTGCTGCTGCTTCAACAGCGCCAATGCCTCTCGCTGTTCACGCTCTTTTTGTTCAAGCTCATGGGTCAGTTGCGCTTGTATTAAAGCATCTTGTCGCGCTTGCTCTTGATGCAGTTGCAACACACGCAGTGCTTCCTGTTGCTCACGCTCTTTCTGTTCCAGTTCATGTGTCAGCCGCGCTTGAGCCAGAGCATCTTGTCGTGCCTGCTCTTCGTGCAACTGAGAGATTCTGAGCGCCTCTTGTTGAGCTGCTTTTTGTTGTTGCAATTCCGCGTTCAAACGCGCTTGTTCCAATGCGTATTGCTGAGCCTTTTCTTGCTCCAATTGCGCGAGCCTGGACGCCTCTTGCTGTATATATTCTTGTTGCAGCTGCTCTTGTTTGAGTTGGGCAATTCGCTGAACTTCTTGCTCAAGTATGTCGTGCTCTAATCGTTGTTGCTGCTGTTCTTGCGGCGGTGAATACGCTGCGTGGAAATCCACGATGTGAGACGACACGGCAGCCGTTTGCTCAGCGTCTGGTGAGGAAAACACCGATTCAAACGAGATCAGCTCATCCGATGCGGTCGTTAACTCATTTGGAGTGTGCGCATGAGCGTCTGCCGCGTCAATGGCTGTGATCGACATCTTTGGCTCACTGACTCGATGCGGCGTGGGAGTAATCGGTGCGTTCAGCGTCGCTGCATTCCACGGTTGATTGTTCGATTCGTGCGTTACCTCAACACGCTCTGGCAATTGCTCAATCACAAACGTGTCAATAAACGGACGCAATGGTTCACGCCCTTCAGTCACCACACTGTTCAATTTCGGTTGGAAACTGACTTTAACTTGTGATTGCTCGCGCATCGACTGGTTCAAACCCAGTACAATAGAGGCGCGTTGCTCATGAATAAATTGACGCACGTACGCAGACAATACCGCGATCGGTTGACCTGTCACGTCAACGGAAAAGTCATCCGCACTCGGCTGAACCGTGAGGTCCAGTGATTGATCACACTGTAAGATTAAGCGATAACCGTCACAGCTTACGCTGGTGATGACAGGCATGTTATGCTGTGAAAATAGCGTGTTCACTCTGTTATCTCTTATAATAATTGGGCAATGACGTCATGAGTTCACCATTGCGTTTACGAGTTCATTATACTGCATTGCATGCCTGATTACTCAGCGGCTGACGAACAAACTGGAGACACAATGAAGTTCTTTTTTATTCTTTTACTGCTCAGCTTCTTGCTGCTGCCCATTCTGAAACTGCGTCCTCGGTCTGCTCAAAAGCGCATGATGGCGTTGAGGGCCACCGCCGCCGAACATAAATTGCTGGTGCAGTACGCTGCCACACCCAACCAGCACGCCTTGTTTAATCCATCGATGAGCATTCGCTATCAGCTCAACTTTGATAATGACGAACTTGAACGGTTTTCAAACACACCGCTGTTGCAATGGAACCGCACGGTTCACGCCGACGCCGATCAAACGTGGGAGCTGGTTCAGTACAAACAGGTCTCTGCGTCTGAAACACCTTGGCATGCTCGCTTACAAGCGATTTTAGCCACGCTGCCCGACGTGTTTAACGCCGTTGAACTCACCTCGAGCTATGCAGGTGCATATTGGGATGAGTCGGGACAGCCCGAAGACGTAGCACAATTGAACGTTACGCTGCATCAATTAAAAGAAATCATTGAAAGCGCACCGCTCAAACCGCTGTAAGCGCAATGTTGTGCTTATTGGCCATTGAATGCCTTGCGAACCCGTTCCATGCGCTTTCTATTGGCGCCCATGTCACTGTAACCAACGCGTGAAACCGAACGCATGTGGATCTGCTGGCTGTTTGAATCTAAGCGTAATTCAACGTCGTCAACGTAACGCATCACTTTTGATGTGTAGGTTGCGTGCAAGTATTCATCGTCGACTGACTGAATGCTGCCTCCTGTTTGCCGAATGCTGTCTTGTATTATATTCCATGCATCCGCAGGTAATTGGCTGAATGAAATGGGATCGATTGCTTGTGCTGAGCGGGCATGCGTTTCACTGACGACGCAATTAGGGCTGGTCGGGCATGTGGCTAAAAGCCCATCAACCAAGCCACCCTTCTTCGATTTAAAGAACTTCATAGCACCACCTTCGTTGTAATTGTTATGGTTGATTGAGCTATTTATCATAAAGCCAAATAAGCAAAAGGCCAAGGCAATATCAGTTATTTTTAAAGCGCGCATTAGATACTTTATTCCATGTTGCGGTTTGTTGTCGTGCCTGTGCTGTCGCGTGTTCTCGCTCTTCAAATGACGTGTAAACCCAATCGCGCGCATCCGAAAGCCATTTGCAATTGATGCCAGGGAACGGATTGAATGGATTGACGCGGCTGATGGCCCAAATTTCAAGGCGTGAGGCATTCGCACGAGTCACTGCACCACGGCAATGAAAGCCAAACGTGTTGCCAATCACCAAGGTGTTCTTAGGCACCACAAATTGCTTCGGCTCAGCGTAACCAAGCGTTTCAAGTTCATCTTCGGTGATGCGAAGCGAGCCTTTACGAGAGTATTTGTTATCAAGGTTTTTACCGACAACACTCTGATTATAAAGCCATTTAATGCGTTTCCATGTCAGTCGATTGGATCCAGGAACGTAGGTAAACGGTCCATTTTCAAGAGTGACGTCTTCAAGAAACAGCCACGCTTTCATGGTTGGGTGAAAGGTGTCCATGTGGAAGGTCTTTTGGGGGTCTTTTTTACGCGAACTGACACGTTCGTTTTGAATCTGCTGAATATAAAAACGTGGCGATTCATTCTTTGCCGACGTGTACTTTAAGGGTTTGAGGTAGTCAGCGCTCAGCATCAATTGACGGCACGCAGGCAATGACTTGACGTTTTGATAGTTCAAAAACACTCGTTGCGTCACAGTATCGCCCTGTGTGTTTTGCCAAGCATCGCCTGAATACGCACGCACTTCCTGCTCGAGTGCGTTGAATTGATCCTCTGGTAAAAAGTCCGAATACTGAATAAAACCTTGAGATTTATACTGTTTGCGCATCGACGCATCGAGAAAAGGCGATAAGCACAGAAGTTTCAGATGAAACACTCCATGAGCGATCACGGCACGTATAATGTATAAGCCCATTTTATTCAATAACTGGTTGCCCAACACTGGATTATCCAAAAACGACTTCGACGAGGTTGGTAATAACACAATACCAAACAGTACATTGGCAAATTGTTTCAGTTTTCTAACCATGTTTTACACTGCGCAAATTAAGTTAATGTTAGTATCCATCCTGTCGATTATATCAAATGTTAAATGCTCGTGGCGGATCATTAAAAACGCCCTATTATTTGGTTAATCACACTCGATTGCTTGCCCTGCATGAACTATGCTATTTCGCAATGCATGCATTATATTTTACCGATTTCCGTTATATGAAGGACACAGACCATGAAAACAGTACGATTTACTCTGATCAGCGCACTATTTTTGATGTTGACTGCATGCAACAGTCAAATTGAATGGCAGCAAAACCAAGCTTTGTGGAGCACACAAGCGAAATCTTATGTATACACATTACGCACCGTTCCCGCGACGTTTGATACCGTGATAACAGTTAAAGACAACAAAGTAGTCTCAGCCTATAGTGTAACGCCTCTTGGTTTCAATGTACCTATCGTTGGCACACCGCTTACCTTATTGCCAACCATTGACCAGCAGTTTTTGGCAATGGCACCTCAGTTAATAAGTGAGACATTTGAAGCAACGTACCATGAAACGTATGGCTATCCAACACGCTTCACCAACTTGATTCCTGACACTCAAAACCGAGCAGGTATTGAAATCGCAAACGTGACATTCAACTAAGCCCCCGTTAAGATGATCTAAGCCAGTGATGACGATTTAATCAATCGAATCCACTGGCTTTTTTTCTCCTTATTGCCCTTCATGTCACCATTTATTCTGATGCTTGATATTGATTCTAACCCGCCAAATCGCTACACTGGTTGCCAATATTGAATGCCTTCAATGATCATAAGAAATGAACCGCTAGGAACTAATATGCCCTCATTCGACATTGTATCTGAAGTCGATTTACACGATTTCATTAATGCCGTCGACCAAGCTTCTCGAATCATTGATACGAGATTCGACTTCAAAGGCGTTGATGCAAATTTTGAACGACAGGATTTAAACGTGACCTTGTTCGCAGAAGCGGATTTTCAATTAACTCAAATGATGGACATGCTCAGCGCTTCATTGATTAAATGTAAAATAAGCCCTAAGGCGATGGATGCTGGGGATGTTCAAACCGCAGGAAAACAAGTCAAACAAACGATACACATGATGAGTGGCTTAGAGTCGCTCTTGGCAAAGAAAATCGTTAAATTGATTAAAGAAGAAAAATTGAAAGTTCAAACGCAAATTCAAGGCGAGCAGATTCGTGTCACGGGCAAGAAACGAGATGACTTACAGTACGTTATGGCGCTCTTAAAAGACGCCGAATTAGAGCAGCCGCTTCAATTCAATAATTTCAGAGACTGAGTCTACTCAGCCTCAAAACAATCTACCATTTAAACACTAAGAGAGAACACCATGAAAAAGTTAGCCATCATTACTTTATGTACGATTGTATCAGCATGTGCCACAGCACCTGCGCTAACACCGAATGATTTGAACGAAAAAAACTCAACCGCAACGATTAAGTTTTTTGCAAATAGCATGAAAGACAAATGTTTATCTGAAGTAAAAGAAGATGAGGCTAAAAAGAAAAAGTTTTGCTCGTGTGTTGAAAAAAACATCCGAAGCAACATGAACGATAAAATGACATTATCACAAGTTAAGCAAACCTTGACCGGTGCAGCCGCTGGCAAAAGGCCAGTACCTAATAGCCGAATGGTATTTGCAGGCGTTAAACAATCGTGTGTTGCACGTTAATACACGATAGCTGAATCTTTGTTAACCCATTAAACTGCACACAATCGGATGAGCCATACTGATGAAAAAATTTTTCGCTAAACACATTAAGGACGCCTCCTCAGAAGCAACGGATTGTTTGGTGATTTTTTCATCACACGGCATGAACGGACGATTAAAAAATCTCAACAAGCAACTAGACGGGTTAATCGCAA
>JBCDEX010000058.1:0-8809 GCA_039178995.1 Pseudomonadota bacterium
CGTTGCTCTAATTCTGATTATCGACCAGCTTGATTGGTGCCGGACTTAACCACTTGGCTCACCCAGAAGCTGATGTCGGTCACTTTGGTGTTCACGCCTTTGTGATAGCTGTGAATGGGTTCTTCATCGGCGACGACAAAGTCCCAGCACTCGTCCAATTCTTTACGCGATGGGAAGTCCATCGAGATTAGACCGTGTTGTTCGGGTGAATTGAGGTTGTAATTGTTGTGCGGCTCCCGGAAGAAACACGTCCAACCAGTGACATACCCTTGGTCGGATAAGTGTTGAGCGTAGTCGTTGAAAGACTGTGAAAATTGTTCGAGGGTGAATTCGTCTTTGAGCGTGAATAAGCCGTGCATAGTGATCATGAGTGTCTCGCTGTATACTTGTTGAGTCTGTCAGAGAACCGCTAGTTACTATGTCTGTTGTACAATAGCGGCACTTAAGATACCTGCTTTTTTTATGTCTATTTTTGCTTTAAGGGGTGTTATGCGGCTGAAATCCATTCGGCCACACAACGATTTTATTATATCTATAGAGCGACAATGATGTCTTTCTTGTTAGACCTTAGAAGATATTATACATACTTTAGTATGTGTTCGAATATTCTAAAGATGCGCTTCTTTACGCATCTGTGTGTCAAATTGACAGATTCGGCATCTGTTACTAAGCTCTTTTGAAATGAAACCAATAACAAACATAGGACGTTACGATGATCGGTGAGTGCCTCACAGATCATTTCTCATGAATCATCTCTCACCTGAGTGAGCGCGTGCAAAACGCCGTTTGTGTTGTCATGTGACGTTTATCATAAGGACCCTCATGTACGATCAATATTTAGTTTTCACCTTACATACACTCACCAACATGTTTGTAATGGGAGTTGGAGTGATGTGTCTAACCATTGCGGTGATGTTTGTGATGGACTTGCTTCAGACCAAAGACGCGATTCGACGGAATTACCCACTCATTGGGCGATTTCGTTATGTATTTTCATCGTTGGGAGAGTTTTTTCGCCAGTATTTTTTTGCCATGGATCGAGAAGAGATGCCGTTTAACCGCGCAGAACGCGAATGGATTGAGCACGCGGGTGATGATAAAAACATGACCATTGCTTTTGGGTCAACGAAAAATCTGACCTCCGCAGGCACGTTTATTTTTGTAAATTGCCCATATCCAACATTGGAAGTTGATGTGGTGCCGACGTTGCCGATGGTGATTGGGCCGTTGAGTAAAACGCCGTACACGGCGCATTCATTGATGAACATTTCGGGGATGAGCTTTGGCGCGATCTCAAAGCCCGCAGTGAAGGCGTTGTCGATGGGTGCAAAGAAAGCGAACTGTTGGATTAACACAGGAGAGGGCGGACTGTCGCGTTATCACTTGGAAAGCGGTGCGGACATCGTGTATCAAATCGGCACAGCCAAATACGGTGTGCGTAATGAAGAAGGCGGGATTTGCGATAAAAAATTACGCGACCTGGCGGCGCGGCCGCAAGTGAAAATGTTTGAGATCAAGCTCAGCCAAGGCGCTAAACCAGGCAAGGGCGGTATTCTACCAGCGGTGAAAGTCACTCAAGAGATCGCCACCATTCGAGGCATTCCAGTGGGCAAAGCCTCCATTTCACCGAACCGACACCCAGAAATTAATAGCTGCGCTGAATTGCTCAACTTCATTGATCGGGTGCGTGAGGTCACAAAAAAGCCAGTGGGCTTTAAACTGGTGATCGGCAGTTACGAGTGGTTAGAGGAATTGTGCGCCTTGATTCGTCAGCGCGGTGAAGCATCGGCACCGGACTTCATCACCTTGGATGGTGGCGATGGCGGGACAGGCGCAGCGCCGATGGCATTGATGGACAACGTCGGGCTGACCATCAAGGAAAGTTTGCCCTTGTTAGTCGACACCCTCATCCGTAACGGATTTCGTGAGCGCATTAAGGTCATTGCGTCGGGCAAGCTGATCACGCCGTCTGAAGTCGCTTGGGCGATCGCAGCGGGCGCAGATTTTGTCACTTCGGCACGTGGGTTTATGTTTTCCTTGGGTTGCATCCAAGCACTCAAGTGCAACAAGAACACCTGCCCAACGGGCATCACGACGCACAACCGACGCTTACAGCTTGGGCTTAATCCTAATGAAAAATCGATCAAGGTTGCTAACTATTGCCAACACATCATTCATGAAGTCGAGACCATTGCGCACTCATGCGGTGTCAGTCATCCACGTCAATTGCAGCGCAAACATGTGCGGATTGTGCAAAACGATGCGCGTTCTGTGTTAATGAGCGAATTGTTCCCAATGCCGACCTCTCAACATCATCAAGCATCGTAATCGTGTTGATTAATTCGTTACCTGCAACGGATCTCTTAACTGTCTGGTACAAAAAAGAAAATACCGTATACTTGAGCCTCTAACGGACACTCAGTACGTCGAATACTATCACGGAGCTTCTTATGAGCATTTGGTCACAAGCCAGTCAATTAGCTGAGCAAACACCCCCTGAACGCAATCGCTATGCGGATTTTTTGCGTGCAGCATCCATTTTATTTGTGGTTTACGGGCATTGGTTGATGGCCACCGCCTTCTTTAACACGTCAACCGGCGAGCTAACGCCGCTAATGATCTTGGACGAAGCGCCATGGACTCACTTATTAACTTGGTTATTCCAAGTCATGCCAATCTTTTTCATTGTCGGTGGTTACTCCAATGCGATCTCATTGGAAAGCGCACGTAAAAAGAACATCGATTATGCTGGATGGCTGGGCAATCGACTGCATCGTTTGTTAACGCCGCTTCTGTTTTTTATCATAGTGTGGGCAGTGCTTTCTGTGGTGCTGAGTCTCGCGGGCATTGAACCCGAAAAAGTCACCATGCTCGCCAAAGTGGCGTTGTTGCCGACGTGGTTTTTAGCGATTTACACGCTCATCGTCTTGTTAGCGCCGTTATCGTATGCTTTTTGGCAACGTTGGGGTATCGCCTCGTTGTTCGTGTATATTGGTTTGGCGATGTTGGTGGACCTGGCGTTCTTCAACTTAGAATGGCACTTGTTGGGATGGGCCAATTATTTCTGGGTTTGGCTCGCAATGCATCATCTTGGCTTTGCGTGGCGTGATGGGCGTTTGCCTCGACCCTTTTTGCTGGTGTGCTTGTCGTTAATCTCGCTTATTGTGTTAACGGTTTTGGTGCATTATGGCCCGTACCCATCGGCAATGGCTGGTTCACCAGGTGATGCGGTCAGCAATACGTTACCGCCTAAAATCACCCTCATCGCACTGGGTTTGTTTCAATTTGGCTTATTGTTGTCTATTGAACAATTTATGCAGCGCGTGTTGTCAAACAAAACCTTTTGGACGCTCACGGTGATTGTGAACACCATGATCATGACTGTGTATTTATGGAACATGACGGTGGTGATTGTACTCATGGCGGTGCTGTCTCAATTAAATGGGCTTGGACTCACCATCGCCCCAGACAGCGCCGTTTGGTGGGCGTCGAGACCGCTTTGGCTGGGCGCGCTTACGTTGCTATTACTTCCGATTGCGATGTTGTTATCACCACTGGAGCGCGTGTCGCGTGCGAAAGATGCCCCAAACAAACAAAGCTGGCAGCTGATTCTTGGCGCCACCTTAGCGGGTGCGGGAATCACCATACTCACCATTGTCGGGTTTGATGGCAACTTACTGTCTGGATTGGATGGTTTGGCGCTGTTGAGCTTGATTGGTGGTGCGTTAATTGCGGGCGTTTCCGTGCGTCTTCGAGCTTAAGGAAGCAAGGGCGATCGCATGATTCACATTGCACTGCACTTTATTGTTCCTGGGCTGTTTGTGTTGGTGTTGTATCGCGCGCGCTGGAAAATGGCGTATGCGGTGCTGATGCTGACCATGCTGGTTGATCTGGATCATCTCTTGGCAACGCCAATTTACGACCCAAATCGCTGCAGTATTGGGTTTCATCCATTGCATCACATAGAGTGGATCGCGATGTATTGCGCGTTGTTGCTCATTCCAAAACTGAGATGGATTGGCGTGGGGTTGTGCATTCATATGGCTCTGGACTCCATCGACTGTCAGCTCACCAATGGCGTTTGGATAACCGCGTAAGCAGCGAGAACATTACTCAAACGAGGGTTCCGAACCCGCTAAGATACTCATCATACGATTCAGGATATCGATTTAGGCTGATCTGTAACTTTGGCCTGAATCGTATCTATTCTCAGCAAGAATACAAAATTCATAAAAATCGTCACATGGGCTTGCTTTTAGATATCGATTTGCTTAATAATTAATAACGATCAATCTTGTATCAAGTCGTTTGATGCTCTCAATGGTGACCATTGAATCATACGCAGCCTGTTGCTGATAGAAGGGTGAGTAGGCCTGCCTTACGCATAGGGATAATTGCAAGATCGTGAGCGGGTGCCTTGAATAATAATTAAGTTCGTTCAATTTAGGATGTTTAAAATGAAAAAATCATTGACTTTTATTGCTCTCAAACAAGCAGCGTATATCGGCTTTGTAGCCACAATTTTGTCTGCGTGCCAACCTCAAAAATTAGAGAACACGCTGGATGGATCGCCTTTGGATAACTTGCCAACGTACATCACCAAGCTGACCGATGAAGGGTCACGAGCGGATTGGGCGCGTGATGGTAAGAAATTACTTTACATTAAAGGCACTGAAAAAAGCACATTGGGTCAAGTGCATGAAATCGATATTGAAACCAAAGAAGTGACCAACTTAACCGACGGTTACACAAATTATGGTTACACACGTGCCATGTATCTTGCGAACGGTGACTTGTTGTTGTGTGGTCCAGAATACGTTGATCCATTGTCAACTGAAGAAGACGCAGGGCGTTTAGACGCGGTGCTTTGGGTTCACCAAAAGCCGTTTGATAAAGAACCAGTCAACATGAAAGAAAAATGTTGGGAAGGTCCATCGGTTGCGAACAATCGTATGAGAATCGGCTGGGTTGATTCAAACATCGATTGGGACAACCCAATTGCGATTTTGACCGGTTATTCAAAAATGTTCATTGCCGACATCGTGTACATCGATGGCAAACCGACATTGGATAACAAAAAGCAAATTTTGGATCGTAAAGACGTGTTCCCATTTGCACTGGAAACTCAGAGCTTCAGGCCACCCAATGATAACGAGTTGATTTACAACATCTATGCAAAAGACAATGGCACGGTGCAAGGCATTAATTTAGACACAGGCAAAACCACTAAGTACTCAAATTCAAAATTGTACGAAGAAGCGGAAGGCATCTTCCCTGACGGTAAGATGGTGACGGTTGAGCGTGACTTACGCCCGATTCCAATTCCAACGATCATTGATATTTGGACCTTGTCATTGGATGAAGAAGCGACGTACAAGCGTTTGACGTATTTCAGCTACTACAAAGGCTTTGGTGCGAGCAACCCCGTGATTCGTGGAGACGGCCGTTACATGGCGTTCCAATTGAAAGACGCGAACGGATCGCACGGTGCAGGACTGGGTATTTTATTGTTTGATTTCGATGCGTACAACGCACACGAAGACAGCAAGAAATAATCTAATGTGTTCAAAAAAAGCAGCGCATGGTTCTCCATGCGCTGCTTTTTTTATGCCAATTGAAAAAGGAAAGCAGTGCAAAATGACATGACGATCGTTAAAATAGTTTGCTAGATTGCATTGTATTATTTATCAAACAGGTTATCGTATCATGCTTAATATTGCCGTCATTGGTGCAGGATTATCAGGTCTCACCTTGGCTCATCGATTGAACAACACACACACTGTTGAGGTGTTTGAAAAATCACGCGGGGTGAGCGGGCGGTTGGCAACGCACTACAGCGATGACGCGTCATTTGATCACGGTGCGGTTCAATTCAGCGTGCGTGATGCACGATTTTTGAATTACATCGAGAGGGTGTCAAGCTCTTCATCATTGGATGTTGTGCACGAATGGTCGCCCATTACGGCTGAATTTGATCAGAATCAGTTGCGTTCAGAAGCGATTTTGAGCACGCCACGTTATGTGGCGTCCCCTAAAATGAATCAACTGTGTAAGGCCTTGAGTAACGATCTGTTTGTGCATAGCAACACACACATTCAGGCGCTCACTCGAGTAGATGAGGAGTGGTTCATTAAGGACTCTGACAATGTGTCTTACGGCCCATACGATTGGGTGGTCTCATCTGCGCCGAGTGTGCAAACAGCGGAGTTTTTTCATGGGCATACGACGGATGCAAATCCATTTGCTAATGTGATCATGTCGGGTTGTTACAGTTTGATGCTCGGCTTGTCGGAATTGGACGCACCTAGCTGGCAGCTGGCGCTCATTAACGACGACGTGTTATCTAAAATCAGTCTTGAGCACACAAAACCAGAGCGAACGTCAGGGTATTCTGTTCTGATTCAATCGAGTAATGCGTGGGCAGAGCATATGATGAATGCGGACGAGTCAGAAGTGATTGAACTTATGATGCATCACAGTCAATCACTGTTGAGTATCGTGGAGTCGGATGTTACCTATCGTCGTTTGCATCGTTGGCGTTATGCCAATGTCGAGGCGCCACTGGGGCGTTCTTATTGGTTGGATTCCGAGTCTCAGCTGGCTGCGTGTGGTGATTGGTGCATTGCAGGGCGTGTCGAATCGGCATTCATCAGCGGATACGAATTAGCCGATCATATTAACTCAATGTGAGTGCGCTTAACGGTCAGTCCTCGTTTGCACGGTATGCCTGAATCATGTGCTTCACCTGTGCGCGTGTTTCTGCTTGAAGCGCCATGGTTTTGACAATCATCGGCTTGTTACCGAAACGCGGCAGAGAGGAGTCGTACAGTTGTGCGAGTTCATACGCGTCTTGACGGTCTTTATCAAAGTAAAACTCGGTCACACGTTGAGATAGCGTCTCGTCCATGCCCAGCAACTCAAGCGATGATTTGGCGGCTCTGATTGAGCTGTCGAACGTTTCTCGAATGATCTCTGTTGCACCGGCTTCGTATAATTCAAATGCGTGCCGCTTATCAAACGCACGTGCCACGATGTTTAGGTTGGGGTATTGTTGGCGAATATTACTCACCATGTTTAATGCACGTTGGCGATTGTCGATCGCAATGACCAGTAATTTACAATTTTCTATTCCTGCTGCTTCGAGTAATTCAGAGCGCGAGGCGTCACCAAAATAGGTTTTAAACCCGACCTTTGAAAACTGTTCGATGGCATGAACGTCGAGATCGATCACAGTAGGGTGATGATCGCAGGCGAGTAGCAATCGGTTAACCATTTGTCCAAAACGCCCATGACCTGCGATGATGATGCTGCCATCGTGTTCATCAATCACGTCGTCGTCACGCTGAGAGGTGGCGCTCATTCTCGGAGAGATAAACGCATCAAAGATGATGAACAGCAACGGTGTTAACAGCATGGACAGGGCGATGATGAGCAATAATTTATCGGCAATGTCTGTGGGTAAAATAGCGTTCGATGTGCAAAAAGACAGCAGTACAAACCCGAATTCACCGGCTTGTGCTAAGCCGAGTGAGAACAACCATTGATCTGCACCTTTCAAATTAAACAGCTTGCCTAGGAACAATAAAATACACACCTTGACGGCAATCAGTCCCAGTGTGAGTGACATGATTTGGACGAATGCATTGCCTAGAATATCGAAATTCACCCCCGCACCGACGGTGATGAAAAACAGACCCAGTAGTAACCCTTTAAAGGGTTCAATGTTGCTTTCTAGCTCATGGCGGTATTCATTATTGGCTAGGACCACGCCCGCTAAAAATGAGCCTAACGCAGGCGATAATCCGATTAAGGTCATTAGTACGGAAACGCCAATGACCAACAGTAAAGCAAATGCGGTGAACATTTCACGCAGATTGGTTTTGGCTAAGTAACGAAACACTGGACGAGAAAAATATTGACTGGCCAAGACTATGAAGCTGACCACAGCAATGGTCGCCAGTGCCTTTCCCCAGGCAGGAAATTCATTGA
The DNA here is from genome assembly GCA_039178995.1 of Pseudomonadota bacterium. Classification (GTDB taxonomy): domain Bacteria; phylum Pseudomonadota; class Gammaproteobacteria; order Pseudomonadales; family JBCDEX01; genus JBCDEX01. Next base: position 7,990 of record JBCDEX010000058.1, read on the forward strand.
GCAAGTTATTTGAGTGTTGAGTATGATCCACTTGTCCCATCAATTCAGGTAAGGCCAGCAATGGTAAAATAGACAGCATGGGAATTACGGCAATGTCTTGAAACAGCAACACTGAGAACGTGGATTGACCGCCATGAGTTTTGATTAATCCTTTTTCGCTGAGCGTTTGTAAAATGATAGCGGTGGATGAAAGGGATAAGACCAAGCCAACAGCAAGAGCCATTTCCGTTTGCAGTTGAAAGGCTTTTGCAATGGCAAAAATGGCCACGGTCGTCAACACCACTTGTAGTCCGCCAAGGCCGAGCAGGGTGTAACGCAACCCCCACAATTTCATCGGCTTGAGTTCCAACCCAACCAAAAACAGCATCATGACCACCCCAATTTCGGCGATGTGCTGTATGTGTTCTGCTTCTTCACCAACCAATCCGAGTGTTGGTCCGATGACGATGCCGGCAATCAGGTAGCCAAGCACAGAGCCCAGTCCAAGACGTTTGGATAACGGTACGGCAATTACGGCGGCGCTTAAAAAGATAAGCGTTTGTATTAATACATCGGACATCGGAAATACAGTCGTTTGGTTATTAGATCTGGTGCGTTCACTGTGCGATAAAAAAACCGTTTAGCTTAGGCTGTTCGCGCGTGTGTTCTGTTGATACTAAATTAACATAATTTGCTGGCTTATAATAAAAATAACACGATGTTTGTTTTATTTTTAAGTGAATTAAGAGATCATTGGTATTGCATTTTAACCCTCTCCACAACAAATTCATCATAAGGGGTTTCATTGACATCTCAAGTGCTTCCAATCAAAAATCATCAC
>JBCDEX010000059.1:0-8674 GCA_039178995.1 Pseudomonadota bacterium
GGCGTGAAATTCGGTTCAGCTTATTGATCGTTTCAATCATGTGCACCGGAATACGGATGGTACGCGCTTGGTCCGCAATTGAACGAGTAATCGCCTGACGAATCCACCAAGTGGCGTAAGTCGAAAACTTATAACCACGACGGTATTCAAACTTATCCACTGCTTTCATTAACCCGATGTTGCCTTCTTGAATCAAGTCCAAGAACTGCAAACCACGGTTGGTGTATTTTTTCGCAATTGAGATAACCAATCGTAAGTTGGCCTCAATCATTTCACGCTTAGCTTTACGCGCACGCACTTCACCAATTGAAATACGTCGTGTGATGTCTTTCAAATCGGCAATGGTAATCCCAAGCTCTGTCGACAACGCTTGTAACTTATGCTGATAACGCACCACCTCTTCTTTGTAGCCTTCAAGCTTCGCACTGTATTTCTCACCTTCTTTGATGTGCTTGTTAATCCAACGAACGTTGGTTTCATTGCCGGCAAAGCTCACCAAGAACTTCTTTCGTGGCATGCGCGCTTTGCGCACACACAAAGTCACAATAGCTTGTTCGTAACTTTTAGCGATCTCTAGATTTTTCTGAGCAATACGATACAAAGGTTCAGAAGTACGCGGCGTGAGCTTAAAGAACTTAAACTGTTCACTCAATACAATTAATTGCTTCTCTGCTTGCGGGCTATAACGCCCATAACGTGTCACCGCTGATTTTACTTTGGTCAGCTGCTTAGACAGTGCCGTAAAGCGCGCTTTCGCTTCTTCAGGATCTGGTCCAACACTTTCTTCTGTGTCGTCCGTTGTGTCTTTTTTGCCTTTCTCGTCTTCAACGACTTTTTTACCGCTGGCCTCTGCCGCTTTCTTCTTTTTAGCCGCTTCTTGTTTGGCCGCTTCTTTGGCTTTTGCTTTGCTGATATTTGCGGCCGCACTCGGGACTTCATCCATTGGGTTCAAATACCCTGTGATGATGTCTTCTAGCTTGCGCTCTCCGCTTTTGACTAGTTCATACTGCTCCAACAACATTTCAACCGTGCCTGGAAACTCAGCCAAGGCGGACAGCATCTCACGCGTGCCTTCTTCAATACGCTTGGCAATCGCGATCTCACCTTCACGCGTCAACAGTTCAACAGTTCCCATCTCACGCATATACATACGCACTGGGTCGGTGGTTCTACCGACTTCATTTTCAACCGCAGCCAAGGCAGCTGCCGCTTCATCCGTGGTGATGACATCATCGCCTTCACTGGAGTTACTGGAACCTGATAACAACAAGGTATCTGCATCTGGCGCTGTTTCAAACACTTGGATGCCCATATCGTTAATCATTTGAATGATGTCTTCGACCTGATCAGGATCAGAAATAGCTTCAGGCAAATGATCATTGACTTCAGCGTACGTCAAAAAACCCTGCTCTTTCCCTTTAGTAATCAGCTCTCTTAACCGAGATTTTTGTCCAGTCATAATAAAACGTTACGAGTTAGTAAATTGAATTTAGGCTTTTTTTACTGATACAACATAAAAATATAGCCGCGCATTATAGCAAACATAAACAACAACAACAGCGTTATATTCGCACCATTTAACGCGATTTTTTGTAATCTTCCCTAAATGCTAATACTTGATCTCTCAATATAGGGTCTAATTGATCAAATTCAACCCCCTTTTGCTGAGCTATGTTCATTATTAATTGCTGTTGGGCATTCTGTGCATGCTGTTGCTGCATGTGCTTCAAGCAATCGTGCACCTCGTCACGGCACGTCGCCTCTGACCGAGACACCTCCACGCCATCTGCCAACAACTGCATTAACAGCTCCGCATTGGGGTCGTTCATCCAATGCCCCATCAAACGATGACTGCCATGATCTGGATGTGCTTGAATGTGTGCCACCACCGTACTCAGCAATAATTCGTCTGCGTTCACACCTGGAATGTCGCCTGTATTGAGACCGACCGCCAGCTTCGGGTGATTTAAAATAATAGACAGCATGCGACGCGGCGCCGTGAGCGTCAATCGCTTATGCGCCAAGCCATACGCCGATCGCTTCACGGGCGTTTGTAGAGTGGCAGACGGTACGTCTGATGACACCTGAGCATGATGACCTCTGCGCTCGCTACGCTCAACGTCACTCAACAACTGAATCAGAACCGATTGAGACAACCCCGTACGTTGCTGCAGCTCTTGCATCAACAAGTCTCGATACGCCAACCCCGGCACCTGACGAATCAGCTCCACCGCTTGTTTGCTCAATCGGGCTTTCACGGACACGTCGTTGACATCATCACTGTCTGACAGCAGCCTGCTGAATAAATAATCGCTGAACGACATCGCTTGGCGCACACGCACACGAAACGCTGCTTCGCCTTCCGCATTCACCAGCGAGTCAGGATCTTCACCGTCAGGCAAGAACAGAAAACTGGCGCGAACGCCGTCTTGAAGTAACGGCAGCACTGCCTGAAAAGCACGCCCAGCCGCGCGCTGACCCGCTTGATCACCATCGAAGCTAAACACCAAGTGCGGGCAATAACGCAACAAGATGTGCAGATGCTGTTCATTGGTTGCCGTGCCCAATGTGGCCACGGCATTATGCACCCCGTGCTGATGCAGCGCGATCACGTCCATATAGCCTTCGCAGATGATTATGTGCTCAGGCTCTTTACGCGCCTGACGCGCCTGAAAGAGCCCATACAGCTCACGACTTTTATGAAACAGTTCGGTTTCAGGACCATTCAGATACTTGGCTTTTGCATTATTTAAGGTACGCCCCCCAAATGACACCACGCGCCCTCGTCGGTCTCGAATGGGGAACATCAGACGGTTTCTAAAGCGCGCATAGACACGCCCATCATCGCCTTCAACCAGCACACCGGTCTGTTTCAGCAGTGCCAACTCGTCCTCAGTGCGCGCAAAGTGCTGCATCAACACCTGACTGTCTTCCGGCGCAAAACCCAATTGAAACGACTCCACCACTCGCGGTGCCAAGCCACGCGCCTGAATGTATTCTCGCGCATACTGCCCCGACGGCATATCCAACTGCGCTTGAAAGAACTGGGTTAAGCGCTCCATCAACTCCGTTAACGAGAGTTTCACTTCACGCTGCTGACGCTCTCGCTGACGTGCTTGAGGTGAACTGGCTTTATCGTACACCACCTCCATTCCTTGGGTGCTCGCCAAACGCTCCACACTCTGCGGAAAATCCACCCGATCAAAATCCATGATGAACTGAATGCTGTTACCGCCAGCACCACAACCAAAGCAATAGTAAAACTGTTTTTCCTGATTCACACTGAACGAGGGGGTTTTCTCTTGATGGAACGGACACAACGCCGTGTGATTTTGACCGGACTTTTTCAACGACACGCGCGCGCCCACAACGTCCACAATGTCGCTGCGTTCTAATAAATCGTCGATGAATGATTGAGAAATCAATCCCGCCATGGGGTACCTGCGTTATTTTTCTAGCTGATTCAAACTCACATCATACCATCATCGATGTACTTCAGACTCATCGGGGTATGCTAATTTGCGACATCCACGCAACGCACGTATGACTCCACTGACGACGCTCGCTGAGATTAACGTCGTACGAACACCCGGCTTTATATTATACTGCATGGTATGACCTGCATCACACCCACCACTCACCGTATCCCAAGCCAATGACCCACGTTCTGGTCATTGGCTACGTGTGGCCCGAACCAAATTCATCTGCGGCAGGCAGTCACATGATGTCGATGCTCCGCGCCTATCGAACGCAAGGCTGGCGCGTCACGTTTGCCAGCGCAGCGCAGCCAAGCGTACATCAAAGCGACCTGTCTCTAGAGCGCATCGACACCAAGACCATCGCGCTCAACTGCGACAGCTTTGATGACCAACTCACGCAGTGGCAGCCTGACATCGTAGTGTTTGATCGATTTTTAATGGAAGAACAATTTGGCTGGCGCGTGGAAGAACACTGTCCCTCAGCCATGCGCATATTAGACACCTCAGATTTACAGTGCTTGCGTCACGCGCGTCATCAGGCCGTTAAAACCAATCGCGATCTTGAATTGGGCGATTTATACAGCGATTTAGCAAAACGAGAGATTGCCGCGATTCTACGCAGCGATTTGAGCTTTATTATTTCCAGTTACGAAATGGAGCTACTGCAAACCACCTATCAAGTCAGTCCCGACCTGCTGTGTCACGTACCGTTTTTAGTGGATCTGGCATCGCACAAACAACACGACACACCGTCGTTTGATGCTCGCCAACACTTCATCTCCATCGGCAATTTCCGCCACGCACCAAACTGGGACTCGGTGTTGCAATTACGCACCTTGTGGCCTGACATTCGCGCGCAATTACCCGACGTCGAGCTGCATATTTACGGCGCGTACCCACCACCCAAAGCCACGGCCATGCACAACGACACAATCGGTTTTCACATCAAAGGATGGACCGACAACGCACTTGAGGCGATGCAGACGCATCGCGTGTGTCTTGCGCCGTTGCGCTTTGGCGCAGGGATCAAAGGCAAGTTATTGGATGCGATGCTGACACACACGCCCAGTGTCACCTCAGCGATTGGTGCAGAGGCCATGCACGATCATCATCCACATTGGCCGGGTGCCATTGCCGACACAACACAGCAGTTTGTCGAGCATGCGGTCGAACTGTATCGCAACGCCACTCAGTGGAACGACGCGCTGACACACATTGAGCCGATTTTAAGTTCGCAGTACGATGCATGCGAATTGATTCCGCGCTTGCTGACACGCATTGAAAAGATTCAAGACACCCTGACCGAACATCGACTGAGCAACTTCCACGGCGCCATGTTACGTCACCACTCGCTTAAGAGCACCCAGTACATGTCACAGTGGATCGCCGAAAAGAACAAGCATTCAAACTGATCCAAAAGACCAAAACCCAGCTTAACCTAGCTCGCTATCGCCTCACGTGCGGCGCGACGACGCGCCTCTAACGCCGCTTTCGCAGCGCCATGAACACCGCCAATTTCCGCCCAACGTACGTCTAAGCTCACCAACAGCGGCAGCCCTTTGAGCGCACTTGTTTTTTGCGATGGATCGGTTAAGCACGCCAGCTGATACGCAACGCGCTGTTCTTTATGAGACGCCGGCGTCTCCATGTCAGCTAAAATTTCGTATTCAATCGCCAACTGCTCTAACCGCGATTGAGCGTCTGCGCTGGCCTCACCGGTTTCAAATCGTTTGAACACCTGCTTCAACACAGAGTTAAGACGACTGCCACGCAACTCATCCAGCAACGCAGAGATCGCGTCACGCACCTCATCACTTGGCGACGACTCGTAATCGTCCAATTTAGTCGCCAACACATTGATCTGATCAAACACCGCACGGTTGCGTCGTGACATGGCAGCATCGTGTTGTGACTCATACCCTGACATCGCTGCGCTCAAGGCCTTTGCCTTTCGTTCTTGCAATTTTTCAGGCATGCCCTCGATGGCATCAAACTGCGCCTTTAAGGTCTGCAATTGATCGCGACTGCTCAGCAACGCAGCATCGTCTTGCGACACCAAAGTCTTTATCTGATCAATCACCGAGTCGGCTTCCGTCACCAAGGCGTCGACGGCCGCACGGCTTTCTTGCCGCTTGTCATCCAAGCGTTTAAAGACGGCATCGCATGCCGCACGAAATGTTTTCCACAACGCCCGGTCTTCACCTGGAATCAACACCCCAATCGACTTCCACTGCTGCTGTAAGTGCTTGCACGTGGTGATGGCTTTGTCCAACCCAACCTCTTCCAGTCCAATGGCACGATCAATCAAGGCTTGTTTATCTGCCAACAACACCGTTTGCTGGGCTCTGATTTTGTCCTCCACCTGATCAAGCAATCCATAGAATCGCTTTTGCACAGGCTTGTTCAATTTAAAATCCACCGGCTCCGCCTGACGCCATTCTTGGCGTGCGACTTTACTGACTTGAAGGATGGACTTCCAGTCCACTGCCCCCCAATCGCTGTCGTTTAATAACTGTTCTACCTGATCACACACTTCGATGCGTTTTTGCACATTGGCTTCGCGCACTTTCTGGTTGTCAGCATAAAACGCAGCGCATGGCTCCCACGCTTTGGTCACCGCCGCATTAAATCGCTCCCACAACGGATCGTCGTCCACCACCACGGGATTGCTTTGCTTCCATTCCGCTTGAATGTTCTTAATTTGATCCGCGCGGTCTTCAGGCGAGTCGTTACTGACTAACAATAAGGCTTCTACTTGCTCGCACAGCGCTTCTTTTTTAGGCGCTGTTGCGAAATCGTTTAATGATTGAAGTGTCGCCAACTCCGCTTTATTTTTTTCAAGCAAGCCATGCGCTTGCACCTTTAATTTATCAGGCAGCGCATCCACTTTTTGATCGATATAAAACATCAGACGCGACGATGCCAGCAGATTTTTCTCAGATAATTTACGTCCCAACTCACGGTTTTTGTGACGCACATGATCCAATGACTTTTCATGCTGCTTATGATGAGTTTTGTGCAACTCAGCCACTTGATTACGCAGCCGCGTCACCTCTTGATGTTGCGCTGACGGCGCCAGCCAATCCGGCCATACGGATGTACGCAAGGCCTCATCCAATGTACCTTTTAATGCGTCCAAATATGTCCATAACGTGGCCTTGCCATTCGTGCCTCCCGCGTCAACGGACATCGAATCAAATGCGTTTCTCAGGTCATCCAACTTCAATTCACGGCATGCGGTATCCGCTGCAATGTACGCGGTCAATTTTGCGGACGCTTGCTCCCATGCGGATGCCAACGCGCGCTCGGCATTCTGCGCATCATTCAATTGAGTCCAACGCTGTGACGTCGTTTGCAGCAACTCCGAACTTGGCTCCGCACTGTTTGGCGTGCTCGACGACAGCGTCGCTGTATGCGCCTCTAACACGTCAACACACTGACGCAACGCGTCATCATGCGCTTGCTGAGCATCGAGCCTGTCTTGTTCCTCTCGATGCGCTTCGAGCCGCGCATCACAACTCGCCATATGCTGCTCATACGATGCGAGCACATCGTTTGGCACACGATCTAACGCCAACTCATCCCAATGCGTTTTTAATGCGCGTACTTTACCGGCCAATTGAGAATTCCAAGGCAGTTTCGCCAAATGAGACAATTTATCGACCAATTCGGTTGCCGCCGTTACGGTGGATTGATTTGCTTTCTCTGCATCCGCCAAGACTTTAATTTTATTTCGAAGTAAACGCTGACCTTGCTTATCACTCAACTGCTTTAACAGCCTATTTGCATGCGTTCGATCCTCGATCACAGACACCACCGACGCTTTGATGTCGGCACTCACATCATGTTTTGACAATAGCTGAACAACAAACGATTCAGGCACATTGCCCTGCTCAAACCAAGTCGAATCCAAATCATGAATGCGCATGCTGCACGCCGCCGTCAATGAGTGATGCGCTTGCGCAATCGCCAACACGTCATCAATACTTGCCACGCGATGAACAGCTTCGCATCGAGTAGACGTCGCCAACGTCGTATCATTAACGCACGCCATCAGCTGAGACGCATTCATCGTGGCGACATTGATGTCTTGCTTCGGTGCCTTCTGTTTATTGTTATGTTCGCCATCAGCTGTGTTTGATTGCACTGATGCCTTTCTCAACCATTTAAACATTCATCATTCCACTTAGTCTGTGTTCAAACTCATCATATAACCAGCATGTTAGTGACACAAGCCATTTAAACCAATTCAACACACTCAATAACATGACATTCACTGACATAAAAAACCCCTGCAATCACAGATTGCAGGGGTGTTATGCGCCATAGCGATCAGATCGATTACTTCGCTGACTTACGGCCTTTACCGCCATAAATGTTTGCACCGTACTCACGGTCTTCACGGCGAACCGTTCCGTGCAATTTATCCCAGATGCCCGTGTGATGCCCAAAGTTCACATGGAAAAACTTATGGTGGTCATCGTGAAATTGATTACTGCCGCCATGGATGGTCCACCATGGCATTTTAATTCTCACACCCGAGTGATCAATCATGCCAATCAAGTAGGTATACATCACCGCCAAAATAAACACAGGCCAAAACTGTGGCACAACAAACATTGGAATGATTAAGCCCATTTGAAATAAGAAAAACTCAATCGGATGCATCGCAACGGTTGTGTAAATGTGCGGATCCAACCACTTATGATGAATCATATGGCAACTTTCAAATAACAATTCTGAATGCAAAAAACGATGTGAATAATACAAATACAAATCCATGAGCATCACCGTTAGAAAAAAACTAAACGGATGGTAATACCACGGAAAATCAGACGCGTTAAAACTCAACATCGTCCAGCCATGGTTCAGTACCCACAGCGTTAAGAACGTGCCGGTTATTCCACCAAACACCAAGTTCATCGAGCTGTATTTGATGGCTGTTTTGACACGCTCATCAGACGGCCAACGTCGAGGTTGAATTTTCCACTCGTCTTTCTGATCTTTACGATGTTTGAAATAGTAGCGATGAAAAATACCGCCCAAACCAAACAACAGAAAAAACCCAAACGCAATACTTCCTATCAGAGTCGGTATCACCACCGACATCCCCCAGCCTACTGGCTCAAATACTGGTTCCATAATTTACTGTCCTATTATTGTCGTTATACTGAGTATCTAAATGACTACGAAAC
>JBCDEX010000060.1:0-8668 GCA_039178995.1 Pseudomonadota bacterium
CCGAGGGCTTGTCAGGATCACGCACTGAAATAAAGGCATTGCCAGATTCTTCAAAGACTTCGCCAGCCCCCATTTGCGCCTTGGCGTAAGCCTCAGCGAATGTCTCACCGACACCCATTACCTCCCCCGTGGACTTCATTTCAGGCCCAAGAATCGGATCCACACCAGCAAACTTAGCAAATGGGAACACCGCTTCTTTGACATTAAACTGTTGCGGTATGATTTCCTGAGTAAAACCTTGATCCGCCAAACTCATACCCGCCATACAACGTGCCGCCACTTTCGCAAGTGACACCCCAATGCACTTCGACACAAACGGCACCGTACGCGACGCACGTGGATTCACTTCAATGACATAAATTGACTCGTCTTGATACGCCAACTGCACGTTCATCAAACCACATACCTTGAGCTCAATTGCCATCTGCTTCACGATGTCGCGCATCGCTTGTTGCACCTCATCAGACAAACTGTAAGGCGGCAACGAACACGCTGAATCGCCTGAATGGACACCTGCTTGTTCAATGTGCTGCATGATCGCACCAATGACCACTTGTTTGCCATCCGACACCGCATCAATGTCGACCTCAATGGCCGCATTCAAAAAATAATCCAACAAGACAGGCGACTCTTCCGTTGCAGTCACAACCGTTCGCATGTAACGGTCTAATTCGGCTTCACTGTAAACAATTTCCATCGCTCGACCACCTAATACGTAGGATGGGCGAACAACCAAAGGAAATCCAATGTCTGATGCCACTTTCATCGCTTCGTCTGCCGAGTGCACCGTCGCATTCGGTGGCTGTTTGAGCTGCAACTTGTCGACCACTTCTTGGAAACGTTTACGATCTTCTGAACGATCGATTGCATCAGGGCTTGTTCCAATAATCGGCACACCGGCTTCTTCAAGTGCTTGCGCTAAATTCAATGGGGTTTGTCCACCGAACTGAACAATGACGCCTTTGGGTTTTTCTTTTGCAATAATTTCCAACACGTCTTCAAGCGTTACCGGTTCAAAATACAAACGATCCGATGTGTCGTAATCGGTCGATACGGTTTCAGGGTTGCAATTCACCATGATCGTTTCATAGCCATCTTCTTTCATGGCAAACGATGCATGCACACAACAGTAATCAAATTCGATGCCTTGACCAATTCGGTTAGGCCCGCCACCGAGTACTAAAATTTTATCTTTGTCGCTGGGTTCCGCTTCACACATTTGCTCGTAAGTAGAGTACATGTACGCCGTTGATGAATTGAATTCAGCTGCGCACGTGTCGACGCGCTTATACACAGGATGCAAATCAAACGACCAGCGATGATCACGCACAGCTCGTTCAGATACATTAAGCACTTGAGATAGGCGTTTATCTGAAAACCCTTTACGTTTAATTCGACGCAATGCGTCTTCGTTTAAATCACTCAGCTGTGTATCAGCCAGCGACAATTCATCCAAAATCAAGTCTTCGATTTGAACCAAGAACCAACGATCAATTTTTGTTAATTCAAACACCTCGTCCACGCTCATGCCAATTCGAAAAGCATCGCCAATGTACCAAATACGGTCAGGACCCACATTACTCAACTGGCCTACAATTTCAGAACGCGCATCGGCATCGGTCAAATCCACTTTCGGATCAAAGCCACACGCACCCACTTCTAACCCACGCAATGCTTTGTGCATAGACTCTTGGAATGTGCGACCAATGGCCATCACTTCACCAACCGATTTCATTTGCGTTGTCAAACGCGCTTCAGCGGTGGGGAATTTTTCAAAGGTAAAGCGTGGGATTTTTGTCACTACGTAATCGATGCTTGGCTCAAACGACGCCGGAGTTGCGCCGCCTGTGATGTCATTCTCCAACTCATCTAAGGTGTAACCAACCGCCAACTTAGCAGCGATCTTCGCAATCGGGAAACCGGTTGCTTTGGACGCCAACGCCGACGAACGCGACACGCGTGGGTTCATTTCAATCACCACCATGCGACCAGTGTCTGGACAGATGCCAAATTGCACATTCGAGCCACCGGTTTCAACACCGATTTCTCGCAACACGGCCAATGAGGCGTTTCGCATGATTTGATATTCTTTGTCCGTCAACGTTTGCGCTGGCGCGACAGTAATCGAATCGCCTGTGTGCACACCCATCGGGTCAAAATTCTCAATCGCACACACAATTATGCAATTGTCATTGCGGTCACGCACCACTTCCATTTCGTATTCTTTCCAGCCAATCAATGACTCATCAATCAGCAATTCGTTAGTTGGAGATAAATCCAAACCACGTGCGCAAATTTCTTCAAAATCTTCACGGTTATAGGCAATACCACCACCCGTTCCACCCATCGTAAACGATGGGCGAATGATGCACGGGAACCCGCTCCCTGTCGACTTCACTTCTTTCAGCATATCCAGCACATCCCATGCTTCTTCCATGGAGTGCGCAATGCCGGATACCGGTGTTGACAAATCAATGGCTTTCATCGCTTTGTCAAACAAGTCACGATCTTCTGCTTTGTCAATCGCTTCTGCGGTTGCGCCGATCATTTGAACTGAGTATTTTTCCAGCACCCCTTCGCGCTCAAGATCGAGTGCGCAGTTAAGGGCAGTTTGACCACCCATGGTGGGCAAGATCGCATCAGGACGTTCTTTTTCAAGAATTTTCTCAACGGTTTGCCAACGAACGGGTTCAATGTACGTTGCATCGGCCATGCTCGGATCCGTCATGATCGTCGCTGGGTTCGAGTTCACTAAGATTACTCGGAAGCCTTCTTCTCTGAGAGCTTTACACGCTTGTGCGCCAGAATAATCAAACTCACACGCTTGTCCAATAACAATGGGACCTGACCCTAAGATCAAAATGGATTGTATGTCGCTACGTTTTGGCATAATGCTCTCTTTAAAAGTTGTACTCACACCGTCATAGGCGGGTTATCAAATTACATTAAGGGTCTATCTAACAGTGCCTTTACACTGCTCATGCACTGGCAATGTCGTCAACAAACTGATCGAACAACATCGCAACATCTGCTGGACCAGGGCTCGCCTCTGGATGACCTTGGAAGCCAAACGCTTTGCGATTGATCAGACGAATGCCTTGCAACGAGCCATCAAACAACGACTTATGCGTTGCCTCAACATGATCTGGCAAGCTGGCTTCATCAACTGCAAACCCGTGATTTTGACTGGTAATCATCACTTTGGAGGTGGCCAAATCTTGCACCGGATGATTCGCACCGTGATGCCCAAATTTCATTTTAGACGTGCTCGCACCCACCGCCAATGCCAACAATTGATGGCCCAAACAAATGCCAAAGATCGGTATCGATGTCTCGGCCAACAAGGTCTTAATCGCAGCAATCGCATAATCACACGGCTCAGGATCGCCAGGACCGTTCGACAGCATAATGCCATCAGGATTCAGAGCCATAACTTCTTGAGCGCTGGTCTTTGCAGGCACTACAGTCAATCGGCACCCACGTTGCGCCAACATCCTTAAAATATTGATTTTCACCCCAAAGTCATACACCACCACATGGTGAGGTTGTTCAATGTTGTCCGTAAATCCCGCTCCGAGCTGCCACTCGCCTTGTGTCCATTCATACGATTCGCTCACACTCACTTCTTTGGCCAAGTCGAGCCCCTTTAAGCCGGAAAAACCACGTGCTGAAGCAAGCGCTTGTTTCGCCATGGCCTCATCAATGGTTTGCCCCTCTGGCACGGCCATCAAACATGCGTTCTGAGCGCCGGAATCGCGTAAAATACGAGTTAAATGACGCGTATCGATCTCGCACATCGCGACAACGCCTGCGTCTTTTAGATAACTGGATAAATCACGCTCGCTACGGAAGTTACTCTCAGAGAGTGGTAAATCACGAATCACCAGCCCCGCTGCGTGCACTGCGTTTGATTCAGCATCTTCAGAGGTGACACCGGTGCTGCCAATATGAGGGTATGTCAAGGTCACAATTTGCTGTGAATAGGAGGGGTCGGTTAAGATCTCTTGATAGCCAGTCATTGCGGTATTAAACACAATTTCACCCACTGTACTATCACTCGCCCCGATTGAACGTCCGTACATTAAAGTGCCGTCAGCAAGCGCTAACAATGCGGAATGATTCAAAGTAATCTCCGAAAATTTAGTCAGTGTTTGACGGTGAGCATGAGCGGTTGTATCCATCAAATGCGCATCACACGCACCACAAAAAACACCATCTCAACGCCTTAATGCGTCATTAGTTTGAGTTGCTTAAAACGGTTCACTGGTCTGAAAAGACTTGAAAAAAAGCGAGGTTAGGACAACGCCAAACCTCGCTTTAGACATTCTGATGCGCACGATGTGATCGCGTGGCGCGCATGGAATCAGGAGTATCGGCCTGATACCGTCTAGTCAGCGAATTCAGTAATTTTTTCAATATACTACGTCTTGCAACTAGAACGGTATTCTATCGAATTAAGCCATAAACGTCTATGACTGGGCTCGAAAATAATCAAACTATTTTACCCTAAACAGCGCGCCACATACTAAGGAATGACACTGGGCAGATAAGCAATGACATCGCTGGCGGCATTGATCCTCACATGCCCTCCCGCGATTTGATCAATGGCGCTGTATAAGTGAAATTTCAAGCGCTCGTGAGGATTTACGTTCAATGCCTGTAAATGCCCATTTAAGATGATCATATTAGACAGTCTCAAATCGCCTGACTGCAACCACATGTAGCTGTTCGACGATATGGGCGGCGTATCAAAAATAATCCCTTGCGGTGAGGAAAACTGAATATTAATGCCATTGGCCGTCGATACCGCGCGAGACAAACGCCCATTTAAACGCGGTGGCGGCAACACGCCCAAGTCAATTTTAATCTGTCGCCCTTTCAGCTTAACGCCTGGACGGTCCAGAGTCACAAAACGATCCAAGCTGAGATCCAGCATCTGCATGGGTTTGCCCAATGGCATATTGAGCATTTTCATCTGTTTGATATCGATGCTGATGCGCTGCTGCTGATCCAATGACACATGACCTGCCATCTGTGCACGCAACCATTGACGAGGAAACGGCTTATTCAGACGCACCTCTGCATCAATATAAATGCCGTCCGCATCTGTCTGTATGGACACATTCCTTAACGAACGCTCTTTGTAGTTCAGCACGTGTCGATTGAACAAGAATTCCAACGTTTTCTCTGGCAGCGTTAAGTTACCACTCACAATGTCGATACTGAAGGTTCGAATGTCGTTCAATTCAACCGGACGCCCTGCTTGCGTGGGTTCTAGTAACGCGCTCAATGAGGCGATATCGAATTCAATGCCACCGGTGTAATTCAGCAACATATTTTGAGCGTACATACTAACACCACTGTAGCCCGAATGACGTAAGTCGTGCGATTTTCTTGGCACACTCGCCAGCCCTTTTGGCAAGCGAACTTTGTTCCAGTTTTCTCGTTCAAATTCAAACTGACGCTGCTGAATGTTAATTTCTGGAGACACCGTATAGGCCGAATGACTCAACGCCAATAGGATCAGACACACAAACCACCGAATACCGGTCATGATCACTTCTCCAAATACTTATAATTTTGCACAAAGGCCACTGCACCACCGTTTTTCAACAGCTTCAAACTGCCTTGGCTGATTTGTTTTCGGTAATCGTAAAATGAGAAATCCAAGCGTTCATCGGCTTGTCTTGGCACAATATTAAATTCTGAGTTCAAGGTCAGAAGACGCATAATTCTCATGTCACCCGAGCGAATCACAATGTAACTGTCACGCTGCACCATGAGGTTCGGGTACGCCGCTTTACGAAGGGTTTTTAACTTCAAATTGACCCCTGCAGGTGTCACCGCGACTTGATTGACTAAGAAATTAATTTGCGGCGGCGGCAACAACTTACGTGTATCCAGCCAAATAGACGAACCCTTTAATTCAGCACCCGGCGCTTTGATGGTGAGTAATTCATCCAACTCAATCTTAGCCACACGCAGCAGCTTGGTCGCGGAGTCCCCATCCATCAACACTTCTTTTGCATGAAGTACCAAAAAACGTCCATTTTTGATACTGAAACTGCCTTTCAGTGTAAATGGAATCCATGCGCCTTTGCGCTTAACAAACCCATTCATGACCAACAAGTCGCCTTCGATACTGACTCGAAGCTGCTTCAAGGTTGAGGTTAAGAAATTAAAAATGTGCTCATTCAAAATGGCTTCAACGGCCTTAGGAGATAACGTTATATCGCCTTGAAGCACATCAATGCTGAACGATTGCGGGTTGTCTAGCACCAACGGTTGATCTGATTTATCCGATGTCAGGCGTCCTACTAAATGATTCACATGAAAACCGATGTCACCCACAATGCGCACACTGGCGTTACGTGAAAACAGTAAGGTTTCGCCATATCCTGATTGCGTGGGCGACGTGTGTACCCGTTTTGGAATCACGTATTCGCCATTCACATGACGGTTAGATGATTTGTTCAGCGCCTGAATGCGCTCGATTTTCTTCTGCTGTAACTCGTACAGAGACGGCAACACTTGATAATCGTCTTGATCACCCGATGAACGCAGACACCCAGACAAGGCCGTCAACACTCCAAGCATTACACACAACTTACTCATCATTTTCATAATACAACTCTGATTTATTATTCTGACAAATTTCGTCTCAGATAAGCATACTATCGCAAAGTGACCCAGCAACAATAATCTATTGAGGCTTGTGAACACGCTCATAGACTTGCGTTGACCCGTCTTTCAACAGCAATAATACCGAGTAATCCTCGTATTGTCGTCCTCGCTCCATTCCAGGACTTCCAATCGGCATGCCAGGAACGGCTAGGCCAACTGCATTTCGAGGAGGTGACGCTAAAAACCGCTCAATCAAATACGCTGGGATATGGCCTTCAAACACAAATTCCCGATCACTCGCTTGATGAACCGTTGTGTGACACGAACGAGCCGATGACGGTACATTAAAGGTCGTTTTAATCCCTGACATGTTCAACGAATGGACGTTTTTAACCTGAAAACCATGCATTGAGGCATGCGACACCCATTCTAAGCAACAACCACACAATGGGCTGTGAAACATAACCAGTCGCTTCGATTCAGATACCGTCGTGTGAACGCCCCCCTTACCTTCATCACCATGAGCATGCTGCTCAAAAGGCAAGGGATCAAACTGAGCGCACGATACGAGCATCATACTCAGGAACAAAGACCAACATAGCATTCGAAGTGGGCGCATTTTATGTTCCTCTCATTGAGTATTAATGACTGTCAGGGAGCCACGTCAGCACCCAATGAGTGTCAATGGCGATCTATTTACCTGTAAATACGGGCGTTCTACGCTCAAAAAAGGCGTCTAATGCTTCTGCAAAATCGTCTGAGTCTGCATTGCTTGCAAAGGCTGTCGCCTCCGCATCCAGCTGTTCATTCAAGGTACGATCAAAACTCGTGCGCAGTAATGCTTTTGTGTGCTTCATTGCCGCAGGAGCCGATGCGGCAATGCGCTGAGCCATCTCACGCGCCACTGCCTCATGCTCACCTGTTGGTGTGAGTCGATTCACCAAACCCAACTCTTTGGCTTCTTCAACGCTGATTTTATCCGACAACAACGCCAACTCTAATGCTTTTCGCATGCCGACGATGCGAGGTAGCGCCCACGAACCAGAGCAATCTGGGTTATTCCCTACTTTCGCGTACGCCATGGTAAATACCGCGCCTTCTTCTGCCACAGCGATGTCGGCACACATTGCCAAACTCATGCCAGCACCGGCGACGGCACCATGCAGACACGCAATCACTGGTTGAGGCGCATCCGACAACAACGCAATGCCTTCATGCAGTGGCTCAAGTAGCGTGAGTGCCGCTTGCTTGCGGTTATCCGCGTCATGAAAAGACTTGAGATCGCCACCCGCCATAAACGCACGCCCTGTGCCGCGCAACAAAATAACACGCACGGACTCGTCCACAGCAATGCGCTTCATGATATCTCTGAATTCAGTGGCCATCTCTAAGTTCATCGCATTCAGTGCACCGGGGCGATTTAAACACACATCCGCAATGCCATCATGGCATTGATAGATAATACTCGCTGTCTCTGTACTCATATCTTCTCCTTAGTCTTTACGTCATTAAACGCTCTGATTGGGTTCATTCAATGGTGTGCAAACCGCACTCTCGACCCTCTTCTGCTTTGGTGGGGTCAAAGTAATCCGTGCAGCTGGGTAAGTCGTGTTGACTCATGTAATTCGTAATATCGTCATCTGTCCACGAAAAGATAGGAGACACTCTCAGCAACCCTCTGCCGTCATATGACACTTGCCCAACGTCTTTACGATGTGCGGTATCCTCTGCTCGAATGCCCGTCAACCAGATAGAGGGGCTGATTTCATTGATCGCACGGTCAAACGGTTCCAATTTAACTCGCTGAGTAAATTGATCATGCTCAGGGGTATCCACCAAGGGAATGCCATCCATCAGCACGTTTAAGCGCTCTGTTGTAATCAATGGGCTGTAAATTTTCATATTCAGAGACAAACGCTGCATGATCTCTTCAGCCACAATATAGGTATCACGTAAATTGTATCCATGGTCAACCCACACCACAGGCACATCCGGCGCGTACAGACTGATCAAATGCAGCATCACCGCCGAATTTGGACCAAAA
>JBCDEX010000061.1:0-8598 GCA_039178995.1 Pseudomonadota bacterium
GCGGATGCTTTTGAAGTTTTACTTGTAGATTTACTTTTTAAAACTTTTGAAGCTTTACTTGCTGTTTTTTTGCTAGTTACTTTCTTGTTAGCCATAGTATAAAGTCCTTTAAATTACTAATACTGTACAAATATACAGACTTATTGCGTTTAAAACAAGCGAGGGACATATCTAAAAAACGCAAAGAAGGACATTAGCTTGTCTGGGTTTATGAGGGCATGGATCAGACGTATTATTTGATGTGTGGGTGTTGAACGCTGCAAGATACTTATTCTGTACGCTCGGTTAAGCCAGACTCATTTGCGGTGTCGGCACCTTGATCGTGCACAATCACCTCGCCTTTCCCTGCGTGTTTTGCTGCGTACATTGCGTTGTCCGCCTGCTTATTTAGCTGAGCGAACGATACACGATTGCCTTCCTCAAAGGTCGTTATACCTATGCTGATGGATGTCCGTATCGGTGCGCCTTCAAAGAGGATCTTGTAGTCTTTGATCAACTCTGAAATCTCAACCAACAAGTTGTATGCACTCAGTGGCCTTGTGTTTGGCAACGCAATGGCAAACTCTTCACCGCCGATCCGTCCAAACAAATCGCTGTCACGCAGACGATCTTTAATGAGTTGAGAGGCGACTTTGAGCACTTCATCACCACCTGGGTGACCGTATGTGTCGTTGAGGATTTTAAAATTATCAAAATCGATGTATGCCAAAGACAAGCTGGCATTGTTACGATAACTCAAACTGTAAACGGTTTGACAATGATCAAAAAACTCTCGACGCGTCATGACGTTAGTCAATTCATCGTGTGAGGCCAAGTACCGCTGCTTTTTTTCTAAATCATGAATTTTTGCGATGAGTTGTATGAACTGCCATGACGCAAGCGGAGTGATGATGGCTGTGGTGATAATGACCACAAAGATCGTAGCAATATCAATTGTTTTCCCTAGCAAGGCAAGCATAGGAAGCACCAGCAGTATGGCACAAAACATAACCCATACGGTGAGAATGGCCGTCACGCCACGCTGACTGTATTTATCGAATAAATCTCGTATGCCGGTAAGGATAAAACAGCCTCCAATTTAAGAAAGCAACTCCCTGCCTTCTCGTACCAATTAAATGCGCGCTATTATAATCAACCCACACAAAGGTTGAAAGTGATATCGCTCACAAAAAGCGCCTTTACCTCATGCGAAAATTGACACATTATTTGTGTCTTTCATTATTTTTCAACAACTTAAAAAGAAACATTACAGAGTGCGTGCATTAAAAGTATCGCATTGAGCTAACTGACCTTGTGAAAATCCAATTTTAAACCAACGCATGCGCTGCTCTGATGTTCCGTGCGTAAACGACGCCGGAACAACATAACCCTGCGCTTGTCGTTGCAGTACGTCATCGCCAATTTGAGAAGCTGCATTTAACGCTTCTTCAATGTCGCCCTGTTCTAAAATTTGACGTTCTTTTTGCGCATGATGTGCCCACAAACCCGCTAAACAATCAGCCTGTAACTCAAGACGCACCAGCATTTTATTGCTTTCTTGCTTGCTTGCACGTCGGCGCACTTTTTCAACTTGCTGTGATATACCAAGCAGTGTTTGAACGTGATGCGCCACTTCATGCGCAATAACGTATGCCTGAGCAAAGTCGCCCGGTGCGTTGTGCTGGCGCTTTAATTGCTCATAAAAACTTAAATCAATGTAGAGCTTACGATCACCAGGACAATAAAATGGCCCTGAGGCCGCATGCGCTCGGCCACAAGCTGAACGCACTTGCTGAGTAAACAACACCAGTTGTGGCTCTTGGTATTGCTTGCCCATGCGTTGAAATTGCATGTGCCACGTGTCTTCTGTGTCAGCCAAAACTACCGACACAAAGTCCGCCAATTCATTATTCGCAGCGGATGACGATGTTTGAGATTGAGGCATCTGCTGTGAGTACCCTCCTCGAGCCACGTCACCCATGTTACCGCTTTGAGGGCTGAGTACTGAATTACCGCTGTTCATGAAATACAGAACGGCCAATACCACAAGAATGGTGGTACATCCACTGCCCCCTTTCGCGTTCATTGGGAGTCTCATACCACCGCCAGGACGACCTCGTCGCCCAAACATGGGGCCACTTGAGCCACGTCCTCTGCGATCGTCTACATTTTGACTGCGTCTACCTCGTTTCCAACGCATGGTACATCCTCTCTAGCTGTAATCTGTGGGCAACAATACGCGCACAGTATATGTTAACTCATTTCGTAATAAAACATTCACTTATGGATTGCTTATTCATAGACTCGAGGTTCTATTTCCAGCGCCACGCCAAATCGTTCATGAACGGAGGCTTGTATCTCTCGAGCCAATGCCATTAACTCATGACCTTGAGCTTGATTATAATTCACCAATACGAGTGCTTGTTTTTCATGAACCCCTACATTGCCGAATCGCTTCCCTTTCCAACCTGCTTGATCAATCAGCCACGCTGCAGCTAATTTACAATGATCACCGTCGACTGGATAATTGGGTATGTTGGCATGAGCCTGCTTGAGCTTCTCAAACTGACTTTTCGGAATGATTGGATTTTTGAAAAAGCTTCCAGCGTTTGGACATTTTTCTGGGTTGGGTAACTTTGAATCGCGAATGCTGATAACCGCTTGGCGGATATCGGTGAGCGTCAATTCGTCTTTAGGTGTTGGGAGATCATCAAGATAGGACGACAATGCAGCATAATTCAAATTGAACTGTTTACTCAAACTCAAGCGGATGGCCACTCGGATGATGATGACCTGATTTTTCAAACGCTGTTTGAAAATGCTTTCACGGTACGACAGCTCGCATTCAATAGCATATATTCGACGTACTGAAAAGTCAGGTGCGGTGTTTAAATCAATGACTTCAACCCACTCTAGTACATGTGATAATTCAACGCCGTATGCGCCAATGTTTTGTATCGGTGCGGCGCCCACAGCGCCTGGAATCCATGATAAATTTTCGATGCCATACGCATTGTGTACAATCGCAAACTGGACGAAATCGTCCCAGTGCGCCCCTGCCCCTGCCACTAAAACAATGTCGTCGTCAGAACTCGCACTCGCATCCACCTCAAATCCGCTGATGTTCATGTGCAGTACCAACGCACTCACATCACAGGTAAATAGTGAGTTACTGCCTTCGCCTAAGACGATGATCGGCAACGATTGTTCTTGCGCAATGACGATGGCCTGTTTCAACTCATCGAGCGTTGTGACGGAGACGAAGTGCGATGCCGTTGAAGGCAATGCCATGGTGGCATAATCCGCCAAATTGACGTTGGTTTGAATGTTGGCGTGTAAAGAATTTGGCATAAAAAACGGTCTTAAAAAGTAAAACAACAAGGTGCTAAAGCACAACGCATTGGGTTAGATCGGTCTGTCAACATGGCCGAGCGGTTAATCAAGCTACGTTATTGCTCAAATAAGCTGCGCACCACATCCAAATCAGCTTGAGTGTCAACACCGGGAGGAATGGTATCACAAGCAATGTCGACGTGCATCGCGGCATCAAAGTGCAAGGCACGCAGCTGCTCAAGTTTTTCACATTGCTCAATCGGCACTTCGGGCCAGCTGACGTAATCGTGTAAAAAACGGACGCGGTATGCGTAAATGCCGAGGTGTCGATACGCGATTTGTTGCGAACGATCGTCACGTGGATGTGGGATTTCAGACCGACTAAAATACAACGCACGCCCCGTTGCTGAGAACATCGTTTTCACCACATTTGGATTCGACAATTGCTCTGTCTCGGTAATCGGCTCGCATAAAGTGGCAATCGCAACGTCCGGTCGTTGTATTAAATTGTCTGCGACTTGTTCAATCACACTCACCGGCATGAGCGGTTCATCGCCCTGCACGTTCACAATAACGTCACTGTCCTTAAGGTTCAAAATAGATGCGGCTTCTTGTAAACGGTCTGTGCCGGACGGGTGTTCAGGAGAGGTCACGCACACAGGCGCACCAAATGCCTCACACACGTCGACAATGCGTTGATCGTCGGCAGCAATAATGACGTCACTCGCTGAGCTTTTGATCGCCGCTTCGTAGACTCGTTGAATCATCGGTTTTCCTGCGATGTCAGCCAATGGTTTACCCGGCAACCGAGAAGAAGAAAAACGGCTGGGGATTATGATTCTATAACTCATAGTGTGTCTCAATTAACGGTGTTCTTAAGTTTGTCTAACGGCGCGCTGTTTCGTAATGCAATCACCGTGCTTAATTTCACAATGAAAGCTGAATAAAAGGCATCATCGAATTCTAACGAAATGGGCTGATAATAGGCATTTTCTAAATGCAATGCTCGACATTTTACCGCGTCTTTTTCGGTCATGACAATTGGATGAGTATTTAAGCTGTCAAAATCCGACGCAATAAAGTGATGATGATCTGGAAATGCGTGTTCAATGACCTCGAACCCCTGTTCACGAAGCGCATCAAAAAATTTAATCGGATGAGAAATACCGCTGACGGCGTGCACTGCTTTAGCTGACAAATTTGTTGGCTCGTTAGTGCCTAAGGAGTGCATTGAATGCGCAACGGTTTTGAATAAATACGGCGCGGGAAACGCATTATTCAAGGCCGTATTGCGTGGATCGAACGGCTGATTTGAGACGCTGAAATCGATGTGCGACACACGCAAGATAGGTTCTCTTAATGGGCCTTCGGGTAAACACCGTTCGTTGCCCAACCCGCGCTTCATATCAAACACGCAGACATTGATGTCTCGAGCCAACTGATAATGCTGTAAACCGTCGTCGCATACAATGACATCGCATGCGTCGTTGGCAACCAATACCTCAATGGAACGTCGGCGATTGGCGCCACTGACGACCGGACATTGGGTGCGCTGCGCAATGAGCAAGGGTTCGTCGCCCACGTCTTTGGCGTGAGATTCGGCTGTGACCCAAACACAATCCTGCTCTGCCGCACTTTGATACCCGCGGCTGATGACTCCGGGGCGAAACCCTTGCGCACGCAGCGCCTCAATGAGCGCAATCAAGACCGGTGTTTTACCGCTTCCGCCTACGGTGATGTTACCAACGACAATGACTGGAATCGGCGCTTGCCATGCCATTTTCAATTTATCTTGTTTGATGCGTTCAAAGACATGAGCGTACAACGCACTCAATGGTCGCAAGCACCGCAACCACGAACTGTCGTGGTACCAAGCCCGCGTGATGAGCTGCTCTATGGATGTGCCAATGCCCATCAGTCGGCTTTGAACTGGCTGTGATACAAACTGTGATAACCGCCCTCGAGCGCCAACAGCTCGGAATGTGTGCCGCGCTCAATGATCTTGCCTTGATCCAAGAGTAAAATTTGGTCGGCATTTTCAACTGTGCTCAGACGGTGCGCAATGACGATGGTGGTTTTTCCAACCATGACCTGCTCCAGCGCAGATTGTATGAGCTGTTCTGAATCGTTGTCCAATGCAGAGGTGGCTTCATCAAGAATTAACACCGGCGCGTTTTTCAATAACGCACGCGCAATGGCAATGCGTTGACGTTGCCCTCCTGATAACAACACGCCATGATCACCAACAATGGTGTGCTCTCCGTTTTCTAAATCTGCGACAAATTCGTCAACGTATGCGATTCGCATCGCCTCACGCACCGCCTCAGGATCTGAATCACGTAAGCTGCCGTATGCAATGTTGTTGTACAAGGTATCATTAAATAAATTCACGTGTTGGCTCACCAATGAAAATTGAGCTCGTAAATTGTTCAGTTCAAGTGTGTTGATGTCGGTGTCGTCGAGTAAAATCTCGCCGTTTGTGTAATCGGAAAAACGAGGCAGTAAATTCACCAAGGTACTTTTTCCACTGCCAGAACGTCCAACCAACGCAAGCACTTCTCCCGGTTTTACATGCACGTTGATGTTGTCCAATATTGTGTCGCTGGACGTGCTATTCATATCGTACGAAAACGACAGACCCGAGATTTTCAAATCGCCGTTGACTTGAGTCAGCGTGCGTGTTCCCGTGTTCTTTTCAATGTCGGTGTCGAGTTGAGAAAAAATGTCTTCTGCCGCTGCCAATCCGCGCTGTACGATATTGACCACATCGCCAAGTTGACGCAATGGTTTGGCAATTAATCCAGCGGCGGTTAAAAATGCCACAAAGCTGCCGGGGCTGATTGAACTGGTCACCACCGGGTTTAAACCATAGGCAATCAACACAGCTAATGCGATAGACACCAACAATTGCATAAACGGCGATGACAAGGAATTGGTAAACGACATGCGAATGTTTTGATCGCGGTTGTATTCACTCGCTTGAATAAAGCGCGCATGCTCATATGCTTCGCCTGAAAATACTTTAACCGCTCGAACCGACGACACGGTTTCAGAGGTCACATGCGTCACGTCGCCCATTGAGTCTTGTATGCGAGAACTGAGTCGGCGGAAGCGTTTGCTGACATACGAAATCGTCACCGCAATGAACGGCACGACCAACAAAAACACCAAGGTCAAACGCCAATTTAAATACAACATGTAGCCCAACATGCCCAATACAGTAAAGCCTTCGCGAATTGAAATCATTAAGGCATTGGTCACGGCTTCCGACACTTGTTGAACATTAAAGGTAATGCGACTGATGAGATGCGCATTGTTGTTGTTGTCGAAAAAAGATACGGGCGAATTGAGCAAATGCTCGAAGACATCTTTGCGAATTTCATGAATCGAATTAAATCCGACGCGTTCGATGTAATGTTTGCCGAGAAACGCGCTGAGTGCGCGTAACAGACTAACGAATACAATGCTGAAAGGCACCCAAAACATCACGCTGAACTGCTCGCCTAATTGCGGTTCAATGACATTGTGAATGATCCCAGACAAAATGCCATTAACCTTCTCTTGCCCCATGAGTTGGCTCTCAGCACCGAAGCTGTCAACCACGAGTTGCATCGCATCGGCCGCCAGTACTTGCGATAAGGCATAGGCAATGTTACCAACCACACTGATGCCTAAAAATGATAAAAAAGGCGTCATGTAGGTCAGTAGGCGTTTATACAGCTGCCAATCAGAATGCATAGAATCTCGATTTCGTAAAGAAAGTAACGGTAGGCAAATGATAAGCGAAATAGCCGCTTTTTTCACGGTCTAATTAGCCATTCTAATCGGTATGAAGACTCGCGTGAGAACGATTCCAGAAGCGTTGAATGCCCTCGGTGTGACTGCGCGTGGTTAATGTTTTGTCCGCATCCCAGGCAAATGAGATCGCACCGTGCCGATCTGTGCGCCACAATCGGCTGTTGGTCGTTTGATAGCGCTGCACAACAGGTTTATGAGGGTGGCCAAATCGATGCTGATAACCCACCGAAAACACAACGTGTTGAGGGTGTACCGTGTTCACAAAGGACGGACTTGATGAGGTGTTACTGCCATGATGCGGTGCAATGAGAACGTTTGAACGCAGCTGTTCAGCTGTGTAGGTGTTCAATATATCGCGTTCGGCACGTTTGGAAATGTCGCCAGTGAGCATCACACGTTGACTCCCCCACGTCACAAGCAGCACACAGGACCGATCATTGGATGCGGGTGCGTCTGGGCGGCTGTACACAATCTGAAAAGAGACTCCATCCCACTCCCAAGACTGATGTTCACACTGTTCCGCACGCTCTGGATTAACCCGCTTGAGAGTGCGTTTATCCCCCACAAGCAGGCGTTTAACAGGAACAGATCTCACAAGGTCAGACAGAGCACCCGCATGATCGTTGTCGTTGTGGCTGACCACCAACGCATCGATTGAGTCGATATTATGACGACTTAAGAACGGCAAAATGACGCCCTGCGCCATATTAAAGCCTGAGGCGAATCGCCCGCCTACGTCATACAGCAATGTATGGTGCTGAGTTCGGAATAAAACGGACAAACCTTGGCCAACGTCGAATACCACCATCTCGACATCCGCGCGGGGTTGCAAAGTGTTTGGAAACAAAGCGGCTAACACAATCACTCCGTAGAGTAATAGCCAGCGTTTGAATGTGGACAGCGCAATCAGTAACGACAACCCCAACAAGAGCAATAAGCGATGCGTATCCATGGACAGTATCTGCGGTGACGAAAACACCTCATTCAGCGACTGACACCACGCAATGGCTTCACTGAACCGCTCCAGCCCTAGATTTAAACAACTGAGTGTAAAATCTGTGGCCCATTCAAATGAAGGCACGTACACCGACACCCCCCAAGATACGGTGAATAGGATGATTAACGGCAGCACAAACACGCCAAAAAACGGGATCGCGAATAGATTCACCCACGGCGACTGCCAACTGAACGTTTGAAAACAGTACACACTCAAGGGAAACAGCAACCAAAAAAGATATAATTGAGACGCCCCTGCCGTACGCCATGCTGTCGGTGATTTGAGATTCCCTGACAATGAGAGCGTCAATACAAGCACGCACAAGAACGACAAATACAGCCCATCCAAAAACACGCTCAACGGATTGATGAGCACAATCAACAGCAGTGCCACAAGCATCCGAACATTCATTGGAATTTGCAGCCTGACAATCTGCGCCCCAAGTAAACAGACCAGCATGATAAACGCACGTTGCGCTGTCAGGCATGGCC
>JBCDEX010000062.1:0-8352 GCA_039178995.1 Pseudomonadota bacterium
ATCCCAACTCAGATGATTATTCTAATAAGAAGATGAATTTATTATGACGCAGCATTATCGTTTGTTAATTTCGTGTCCCGATCGTGTCGGTATCGTTGCGAAAGTCAGTACTTTTATCGCCGAACAGGGTGGTTGGCTAACAGAGGCAAGTTATCATTCGGATCAACAAAGCCAGCGTTTTTTTATGCGCAACGAAATCGTCACTGACTCATTGTCGGTCGATAAAGACACGTTCATGGCGCGCTTTAAGGTTGTAGCAGATGAGTTTCAAATGACCTGGCGCTTAACCGATTCAGCGCAGTCTAAGCGTGTTGCGCTGATGGTCAGCAAGCATTCGCACTGTTTGGCGGATGTGCTGCATCGTTGGCAAAGCCGAGATTTAGACTGTGAGATCGTTGCGGTGATCTCAAATCATACGACCTTGTCGCACATGGCGGACTGGTACCAATTGCCGTTTCATCACGTGCCCATGTCGACAGCGGAAGAGAAAGCGCGGTCAAATGAGGCGCTCCCTGAGTTATTGTCGGCGCTGGACGTCGATTTGGTGGTGTTGGCGCGTTACATGCAGATCATTCCTGAGTCGTTGTGTGAGGCGTATGAAGGGCGCATGATCAATATACATCACAGCTTTTTGCCGTCATTTGTGGGCGCAAGACCCTATCAAAAAGCGTTTGAACGCGGCGTGAAGCTCATTGGGGCAACGTGTCATTACGTGACCAAAGACTTGGATGAAGGTCCGATCATTGAGCAAGATGTGGTGCGTGTCAGTCACCGTTACGATGAGCAAGAGATGCTAAAGAAGGGCAAGGACGTTGAACGCAATGTACTGGCTCAAGGATTGCAATACCACTTGGAAGATCGCGTCATGATTGATGCGAATAAAACGATTATTTTGGACTAAGCTCAGCGTAATGAAGCCGCTTATGAATACCTCATCATGTCAATAACTCGTCTACAGGTCGATCGTTTGAGCGCAGGCTATGAGCGTCCGCTGTTTCGTGATGTGAGCTTTTCCTTGGAGGCGCAGCAGGTGGCTCATGTGATGGGCGGCAATGGATCGGGTAAAACGACCTTGTTGAACTGTTTGCTGGGGCTGTTTCCAGCAACCTCGGGAGACATTTATTGGAATGGTTTCGAATTGCGCGCCAACGCATTTGATGCGGCGCTCTACCTCGGTGAACAGGTCAACGCTCAGTCGTATGCGCTTGGATTGAAGAACGCGCTGAGTGTACGTGAAAATCTGCAGTTGTACCTAAGCACGACCGCGAACGCACTTCAGGCAGCGTCGCAGACGGTGCGCCAGCAGCGCATTGATCAGGTGCTTGAGCAGTTGAGCCTATTGGCGGTGGCAAATAAGCGCTGTGAGCAATTGTCGTCGGGGCAGCAGCGACGTGTGAGTTTGAGTAAGTTGCTGTTAAACCCCTGTGCAGTATGGGTGTTAGATGAGCCATTTGCGGCGGTTGATAAACAAGGCGTTGTTTTGCTCGAGGGCTTGATCAGCCAGCATGTGGAGAAGGGCGGCAGTGTGTTGTTTACTAGCCATCAAGACGTGTCGTTGGGCATGTCCGTGCGCACGGTGCAATTATGATAAACGCGCCGATGATATTTTCAATTGCGGCTGCCTTTAAGGCGCACGTTAAGGCTGAAAGTCTATTACGCTGGCGGCATAAAAGCGATATTTTGCAGCCATTGCTGTTTTTTGTGTTGGTATTGAGTTTGTTTCCCATTGCGATTAATGCGCCGTCTCAGGAGCTTGCGCGACTGGCGCCGGGTATTTTGTGGGTGATTGTGCTGTTGGCGTCGTTGTTTTCTGCCGAGCACCTGTTTCGTGATGATTTAGGTGATGGCAGCTTGTCTGCGCAGCTGCTGAGTGTGCAGCCTTTGTCGGTGTATGTGGTCGCGAAACTCAGTGTGCATGTTGCGTTTGTGGTGGTTCCACTTGCGCTCGCATCGCCCATCATGGCCTTGATGTTGCACATGCCCGGATCGGGTGTGCCGGTGCTGATTTTGAGTGTGTTGATTGGGGGGGTGAGCTTGAGCATGATCGCGGCATTTGGCGCGGCGTTAACGGTGAGCGTGCATCAGCGCAGCATGTTATTGGCGTTGATTACCTTGCCGTTGTATGTGCCGGTGTTGATTTTTGCCAGCTCGGCGATTCAGAGCAATATTGATGGCACCTTCCCGACCATGCAGTTATTGATTTTGATGAGTTTTGCGTTATTGAGCGCGGCGTTACTTCCATGGGCGATCTCGGCAGCGCTTAAGCTCAGTGTGGAAAACAAATGACGCGCAGAGATATTATGAACCACGAGATTTATTGATTGTCTCAGCGTATAATGGCCATCCAATGTTTGGCAATCAGTGTAAGCGGCGAGTGTTTATGAAAGTCCCACAGTTTATTCATCTACTCGGGTCACCCCCATGGTTTTATCGTATCAGTGGCCAGCTGATGCCGGTACTGGGCCTGTTGGCGTGTGCGTTATTGATCGTTGCGTGGGTGTGGGGACTTGGATTTGCGCCTGAGGACGCAAAACAAGGCAACAGTTATCGCATCATTTACCTTCACGTACCGACCGCCGTGATTGCCTTGGCGGGTTATTACGTAATGGCTTTTACGGGGTTGGTGTATTTGGTGTGGCGTATCCAGCTGATGGCCCTGATGTTAAAAAGTGCGGCTTTAATTGGGGCGGCGATGACATTTCTGGCGTTGTTCAGTGGCGCAGTTTGGGGGAAGCCGACATGGGGAACTTGGTGGGTGTGGGACGCACGCATTACCTCGATGTTGATTCTCTTTTTCTTGTATTTAGGTGTGTTGGGCATTATTAACGCTTTTTCTGGCTCTAAAACAAGCCAGCAAGCAGGTGTAAAAGCCGCGTCCATTTTGGCTCTGGTCGGCACGGTAAATATTCCCATT
The DNA here is from genome assembly GCA_039178995.1 of Pseudomonadota bacterium. GTDB lineage: Bacteria > Pseudomonadota > Gammaproteobacteria > Pseudomonadales > JBCDEX01 > JBCDEX01. Next base: position 2,915 of record JBCDEX010000062.1, read on the forward strand.
ATTTATAAGTCGGTGGATTGGTGGTTTAGTTTGCATCAGCCGGCGACGTTGAAGCTCACAGGGAAATCGAACATAGATGGGTCGATGTTGACCCCATTGCTCATCGCGATTGTCGGATGTTATGTGTTTTATGCGTTTATGTTGCTGTGGCGTACACGCATTGAATTGCAGTCTTCAGAGCACAACAAACAATGGCTGCGTGACGCAGTGAGTAAGAAATAGCGAGGCGATTATGTATTTTGACAGCATTCAAGCATTGCTCCACATGGACGGACACGGTCCTTATGTGTGGGCGTGTTATGGCATGGGCGCGCTGGTGTTTTTAGGGCTTGTATTGAGCGCGCGTGCTCAATCAAAACGTTCCATTGAGATGATATGTGCATCGGATGTGAACGATGAAGACGTACAGTAGGAGATGACGACGTGCATCCATTGAGAAAAAAGCGATTGCTGTTGATTGGATTGATGCTGTTGGTGGTGTCGGTTGCCGTCGGGTTGGTGTTGTTTGCCTTGAAAAGCAATGTGGATTACTTTTTCCCGCCAGCGGACATCGCAGCTGGAAAAGCGCCAATTGATAAGCGCATCCGAGTCGGAGGCATGGTGGTTGAGCACAGTATTCAGCGTGACCCAATGACTCTGAAAGTGCGTTTTAAACTCACCGATTACGCCGATGAGTTGTCGGTGGTGTACGAAGGCATTTTACCCGATTTGTTTGCGGAGAAAGAAGGCGCGGTAGCGTCAGGAAAATTAGGCGCTGACGGTGTGTTTGTGGCCGATGAAGTATTGGCAAAGCACGACGAGAACTACATGCCACCAGAGGTCGCTGACAGCTTGGTCAAGCAAGGAAAAGCAGCGCCATCAGCTGCGACAGCGCGTGATTCAAACAATATGGACGCCCATAAACTCAAACAGCCAAGTCAGGTTGCGCCTTGAGTGATCCGTCACCCCTTGAGTTAGTGCACATTCCTCAGTGGGCGTTTGATGCTCAAGCGCAGACCCTGACGAGGCGCTTTACCTTTGATGATTTTGATCTGGCGTTTGAGTTCATGACGCGCACCGCGACGGTTGCAAGAGCTTTGAATCATCACCCAGATTGGTGTCAACACTATAACCGTGTGCATGTATCGCTCACCACGCACGAACAACAGCGTGTCACCGAGCTGGATTATCGTTTGGCGCGTGATATGGATGCTCTGTATGACGCGATGACAGCGCCGCGTACCTAATATGATTGGCGTTGATTATGATTGATTTAGATTGCTCAGAGCACATAGCGCAGTTTGTTGATGCGTTTTACGACGCCTTGCTCAGCAGCTCGATTGCTCATGTGTTTACCGATGTGGCGAAGGTGGACTTGTCAAAGCACAAGCCGTTGATTGTCTCTTACTGGGAGAAGTTGCTACTTAATTCTAAAGAATATCAACGGCATACAATGAATATTCATCGTCATATCTACGAACAATATGCGTTTTCCAATGCCGATTTTGAAACGTGGTTGAGGGTGTTTAATGAGGTGTTGGATGCTGGGTTTAGCGGTGCGAAAACGGATCAAGCCAGGCGAACCGCTGAGCGTATAATTGTCAATATGCATCAATCATTTACCCATAATCGAGCGTCGTTGGAACTGTATTACAGAAAAGAAAGGTAGCTGGTTGTCAAACGCTCAAAGAGATAATATAGTTGCCGTTCGACTGCCGTCACAAAACGGCAACAGACATCCTAATAATCAATAATTTGTTTGGTATTAATCATAATGAAGAAGCATTTTAATATTGCCGATCTTTTCGAGCTTGTTGCAGGCGCGGTACCTGAGCGTGAAGCCCTTGTTTGCGGAGACAAACGACTGACTTTTAACGAATTGGATGAGCGCTCCAATCGCTTTGCTCATTACCTACAGCAACAAGGTGTAGGCGCTGGCGACCACGTAGGCTTGTACTTATACAACTGCAACGAATACATCGAAGCAATGTTTGCATGCTTTAAATTGCGTGCAGTACCAATCAACATTAACTACCGCTATGTAGGTGCTGAATTATCGTACATATTTGATAATGCACAGTTAAAGGCGGTGGTTCATCATCGTGAGTTTGTGCCGGTCATCGAAGGCGTTGTCGAGACCAAACACCCCATTTTTGAACGTCTTAAAACATTTGTCGCGGTGAATGACGCGTTTGATCATTCGCTGGACGGTTTAAACAACGCTGGATTAACAGCGATTGAGCACGAATCAAGCATTGAATCTATGTCTCCAGAGCATGACTTTGGAGAGCGTTCAGGCGACGACCTGTTTATTTTGTATACAGGCGGCACGACGGGTATGCCGAAAGGGGTTATGTGGCCTCATGAAGCGGTATTCTTTGCAGCCATGAACGGCGCAGGGCACTTCCATCCAGACGGTCCATTGAAAACACCGGAAGAGATTGTGCGTTGTAAAGACACAGATGCGTTGCGTGGTATTTCATTGGCCCCATTGATGCACGGTGCGTCTTGGTGGTACTCATGCATTCAGCTGCTGGGTGGCAATACCTTGGTGTTGGACAGCAACCATAAAATGGACAGCGAGCAAATCTGGCGGACCATTGCGGCTGAAAAGGTCAATATGATTCAAATCGTGGGCGACGCCATGGCGATTCCATTGCTGGAAGGCTTGGCAAACGTTAAAGACGAGTTGGATTTGAGCAACTTATTCAGTGTTGGCTCAGGCGGTGCGGTGTTCTCAGAGTCGAAACAGCGTGCATTTAAAGAGAACTTCCCAAATTGTTTTGTGACCAATAACTTTGGTTCATCAGAAAGCGGTCAAATGGGTACGGACAACGGATCAAAGAAAACCGCCTCTGGTCTCGGCAACTTCCCGCGTTCCGAAGTGATGGATGTGTTGGTTGAGCAAGAAGACGGCTCCTATCGTCACGCTGAGAAAGGCGAGACAGGCATCGTATCTCGTTCGGGTTACATCCCAGTCGGTTACTACAACGACCCAGAAAAAACAGCCAAGACGTTCATTCCTGTGGATGGGAAAACATGGTTGTTATCAGGCGATGCGGCGTTATTGGAAGAAGACGACACCATCACGATTTTTGGTCGAGGCTCAAACTGCATTAACTCAGGGGGTGAGAAAATATTCCCGGAGGAAGTCGAGCAAGCGCTTAAAGAAAACCCAGCCGTGTGTGATGCATTGGTGGTCGCAACGCCACACGAACGTTGGGGCAGTCAAGTGTCGGCTGTGGTGTCCTTGAACGAAGGTCAAAGTTTGACGTTGGAGTCATTGCAAGACCACGCTCGAAAATTGATCTCAAGCTATAAACTGCCGCGTCTCTTGTGTGTGGCCGATGAAATTCAGCGTTCTGCATCAGGCAAGCCCGATTACAAATGGGCGTTGGATTTGGCGTTAAAAGAGATCGGTTAAGCCATAATCTAACGGCTTTTCGCGTAAATGTGCAATAAATAGTGCGGAATGGTGTTTTTCTGTTGAAACTTCAACGATAAGACTCCATAATCGCACTTCGTTCAGCATTGAGTCTCACCAGCGTGTATTAAGCGCGGTTATGACAATCAAATCAATGCGCATTATGGTGCTCTAGATGGTTCCAAACAACAAACGATGGTGAATCCCGCCAGGCCCGGAAGGGAGCAACGGTAACTGTTATTTTGTGTGTTTGGGGTGCTGTTTAGGGCCCACCCAAATTTTTCTGTGTATCACCCATTAATCTTACTCTGCTGCGCTTGTATCGATGCACTCATTTGCGTATTCCTTGCTGGTGACGCTTACATGGCCTGTGTATAATCAAGAGACAGATAGATTCCGTGGTGGCTCCTCATCGAGTGCATCTCAACCGAATAACAAATGAATTTGCTGATGAATTATCAAGTGTTGGCGCGCAAATGGCGGCCGCAAAATTTTCAAGAAGTCGTAGGTCAAGAGCATGTGCTTTCAGCGTTGAGCAATGCATTGGACCAAAATCGCCTGCATCACGCGTATTTGTTTGCAGGAACACGAGGCGTGGGGAAAACCACGCTGGGGCGTATTTTTGCAAAGTGTTTGAACTGTGAAACCAACGGGGTGAGTTCTAAGCCATGTGGTACGTGTTCTACTTGCCAGGAAATCAATCAAGGCCGTTACGTGGATCTTATGGAGATCGATGCGGCGTCGCGCACAAAAGTCGAAGACACACGTGATTTGCTTGATAATGTGCAATACGCGCCCGCGCGAGGGCGTTACAAGGTGTACTTGATCGATGAAGTGCACATGCTGTCTAAGCACAGCTTTAACGCGTTGTTGAAGACGTTGGAAGAACCGCCAGGGCACGTTAAGTTCATTTTGGCGACAACCGATCCTCAGAAGCTTCCGATTACTGTGTTGTCGCGCTGTTTGCAGTTTAATCTGAAAAATTTAAATCCGACGCGCATTAGTGCGTATCTCAAGCAATTGTTAACCCATGAGCAGGTCATCGCTGAAGACGATGCGTTATGGCAGTTAGCGGTCTCCGCCAAAGGCAGCATGCGAGATGCTTTGAGTTTGACCGACCAGGCCATTGCCTTTTCAAACGGCAATTTAACGACTGTTAGCGTTCGAGACATGCTGGGCGCAATCGACCACAGTGTGTTGGTCCCGTTGTTGTCGGCATTGATCCACAATCAACCTAAGGCCGTGCTTGAATCGGTAGAGCAATTGTCTGATTTTTCACCGGATTATCGCGCAGTGTTGGGCGATGTGTTGGCGTTGTTGCATCAGCTCACGCTGGCTCAGCTCCTTGGGAAAGACTGGGAGAGTGAGCACCCAGACAAAGAGGCGTTATTGGCTTTGGCCGCAGACGTCACCGCTGAAAAGCTCCAGCTCCTGTATCAGCTGGGGTTGATTGGTGTGCGTGATTTGGATAAATCGCCCGATGCGCGCGTTGGCTTTGAAATGGCTCTGTTGAGGATGTTGGCGTTTGTGCCTGCAACGGCTTCTCAAGCTCAGCCAATGAGTGAGGTGCTTGAAAAAAAGCCCTGACACCGACTCTCGATGCTCAGGAGTCGGTGAGCGAAATGACTCATGCCGTGCCGAAGGCGATGGCATCGGATGAGGTATTAGCTGGAGAAACGGTCGTAGCAGAGAGTGTTCCTCCGGTGGTTGCAGCGTCGGTAACGGCAGCACCAGTTATTACTGCTGCACCGGTCATGCCCGAGCCAGAAGCACTGATTAATGGCGATGCTGATCCAGGCTATATGCCGCTGGATATCGATTCGGCGCCGTTGTTGTATGCTGATGAAGTTTCGGTTGCGGTGGATAACGCGCAATTAAACAGCTCGCAGGATCGTGCTCGGACGCCTGAATGGCCGTCAAATGCAGTTCTTGAATCTTGAGTCGGTAGGTTGCCCGCACGCGGAACGAATCACCAAACGTCCGCTTCCCGGCCGCAAGCTCGAGGTCAAGGCGGCTGTTGGGCACCCACTGGAAC
>JBCDEX010000063.1:0-8311 GCA_039178995.1 Pseudomonadota bacterium
CTGCCACCCCTCCGCTGAGCCAGCAATTATACTAGTCTGTTCGATGGTGGCAAGTGGAAATTGTAATAATCTGATGGTTTTATCGCGTAATGTTCTTTTGTGATAGGCGTTTTCGTTGCAGGGTGATGACGCTTCGGTGAGTGTGGAGTGTGCGATTTAATTCTCCGGTGGCTTATCGAGCAGGGCTTTGAATTGCGCCACGATCTCTTGTTTGGATGTTTTTAAATCGACAATCGGTTGTGGGTAGTCGGTGTCGAGCCACTGGGTGTGTTTGAGCTGGCAAATGGCCTTAGGGGGGATGTGCATCAACTCAGGCACAAACTGCTTGATGAACGCTGCGTCTGGGTCAAAGCGTTCGGCTTGTCGGACGGGGCTGAGTACTCGGAAGTACGGCGCTGCGTCGGTGCCAGTGGACGCACTCCACTGCCAGCCGCCGTTGTTGGCGGCAAAGTCACCGTCCACCAACGCACTCATAAAGTACTGTTCACCTAAGCGCCAATCGATGCCTAAGTACTTAGTCAAAAACATCGCGGTGACCATGCGCAGGCGATTGTGCATCCAGCCGCATTGATTGAGCTGTCTCATTGCGGCATCCACCAGTGGGACGCCGGTCAAGCCGTGTGTCCACGCCTCAAAATGTTCGGAGTGAGTGCGCCATGGGAAGTCTTGATACTGTGGTTTGAAGGTGTAACCCATTGACAGTCGTGGGTTGTCGGTGATGATGTTGCGATAAAACTCACGCCAAATCAGCTCGCTGACCCAGGTGTGGTAGCCGTCGCCGCGTTGACTCAAGCGTCGGGCTGTTTGGTAAGCCGTGCGCACCGACAATGACCCCAAACTTAAATACATAGATAGTTGACTGGTTCCAGGGGCAATGGGGATGTCGCGTTGCGTGTGGTAATCGTTAATCGCGCTGTGGCAAAACACATTGAGTTGTTCAAGAATTTGGGTTTCATCGGCTAAATAAAGCGCGCTGATGTGCCCTTCGGACGCGTACCGCGCTCGGTGCTGTTTGAGCAGTGCAATCGTGTCGTCTTCATAGCGTTTTGTTATGCTGGCGTTAGGTGTTTGTTGCCATTGATCTGGCGAGTGCGTAGGGTGCTCGTCTGCGCGACATTCGAGTGCGTTTAGGAAACGTTTTTTAAACGGCGTGAACACTTTGTATTGTAAGCCGTCGGGTTTTTTAACGTGGCCTATGGGCAGCAAGCAGCTGTGATGATGACCGATTAAAGCAATGTCGCTCTGTTTGAGTTGTTGGTGTGCGGTTTTGTCGCGCCGCCGTTCGTTGAGTGGGTATTCATACGCACAGTGCACCACATCGCAATTGAGTTGCTGCGCCAGTGTGCACACGTCGTGTGCCGAGGAGTCAAAATTCGCTGAATCGAGAACAATCAGACACACTCCGCGAGCGGCCAGTTGGCGTTGCAGGTTGATGAGAGTGTCGAGCACCAGCAAGCGTCGTGCGGGTGCGACATTGTGTTCGTCCCATTGTGCATCGCACACGCAGTACACGGCAAACACGTAATTCGATGAGCCCTCTACGTGTTTGAATGCGTGTATAAATGACGCGTTGTCGTGAATGCGTAAATCATTGCGTAACCACACCAATGCGTTCATGATTAGATGAACTCTCTAATGGACAGTTCTTTCGGGTAGGGAAAGAGATAAAACTGACGCTCGAGGTAACCTTTTGGGTGTTTTTTCATGAACAGTCGAATCAATGAAATGGGGACACCCAGTGGGCAGATGCCTTGGGTGAATTCATTGATTTTCTCCAACAGCATGGCGCGTTCGGTGGCGTCGATGTCGTCTTTGAAGTAACCTAATATGTGCAAGAGCACGTTTTGGTGGCTGGTGCGTTTGACGATTTTTTTTAATGAGGTCATGAGTCGGGTGATGTACTCGTATTGTATGGACTCAATGGGTTCCTTGTTTCGTCCGGCTTCGGAGATAAATTTCCCCAGTGTTTGATAACAATGGTGATCATGCGCCATGAGGGCGTATTTGACGGAGCTGTGGAACGTGTATAATTCATGATACGTCAAGGTGTTGGCTTCCAGTACTTTCCATTGCGAGTAAATGAAGACACGAGAAATGAAGTTGTCTCTGAGCAAATGGTCGTGCAGTCGACCGTCTTCTTCGACGGGTAAATTTGGGTAGGTTTCCATGAGCGCTTTGGTGAACAGCCCCGCGCTTTTGTAGTCGTTGGTATGTCCGTTTTCACGATAGACTTGAACTCGTTCCATGCCGCAAGAGGGCGATTTTTTTGCGACGACGTAACCACACAGATGCGACAAATCGGGCAGTCTCGATTTTGTGAACTCATTCATAGCGGCGGTGTGGTCGTGGCTCATGTCTTTCACTTCCAGCAGTCGCACCTCATTGTCGCGTTCAACCAAGCGAATGGTGGGACGAGGCACACTCATGCCCATGCCGAGTTCTGGACAGGTGGGTGTGTATTCAAAGTACTCTGCGAGTTGGGTCATGCAAGTGCTGTTGTACTTGTGGCCGCCATCAAAGCGCACTTGCTCGCCCATAAGGCATGTGCTTATACCAACTGGAATTTTCGTGTTTGCGTTGTGTGTGTTGAGCGTGGCGGTGGTTCGAGTGTTCATAAGTAGGTTGGTGCGTATTATGTGAACGTTAAATTTATCATAACCGATGCGCAAAGTGTTGTATCATTAATGTTTTATTAATTAAGTTAAGCGTGGAAAAAGTCGTTATGCAAGCAACAGTTAAGTGGGTCGACGGTGTGTCGTTTTTAGGGGAGTCAGAAAGTGGTCACTGTGTTGTGATGGACGGCGCGCCAGATCATGGCGGTCGCAACATCGGCGCACGTCCAATGGAGATGATGTTGATGGGAATGGGTGGGTGCGCATCATTTGATGTCATTGCCATTCTTAAAAAATCGCGGCAAGGCGTGATCGACTGTGTGTGTGAAATGCAGGCGGAACGTGCAGATGCGGTACCAGCGGTATTTACCAGTATCCACATGGTGTTCAAAGTCCGTGGTAACAACTTAAAAGAATCACAAGTGAAGCGTGCGGTGTCGTTGTCGGCTGAGAAATATTGTTCGGCGTCTAAAATGTTTGAAGCCGCAGGCGTCAAGGTGACGCATGAATACGTGATGGATGAGGCATGATATGACACAGCGACCACAACGCAGTTTAGGGCTTCGCCATGTGGCGTTGTTTGTTCGGGAATTTGAGGACAGTTTGGCGTTTTACACCGAACTATTGGGCATGGACGTTGAATGGCAACCCGATTCGAATAACGTGTACTTAAGCTCTCAAGGCGCCGATAATTTGGCGTTGCACCGCTGGACGGACGACGCAGCTTTGCCGGTTCAGCAGCGCCTCGATCACATTGGGTTCATTGTTCAGTCCATGGCGTTAGTGGATGAATGGCATGATTTTTTGCACGCCAATGAAGTGGTGATTGTGAGGCCACCCAAAACGCACCGAGACGGTGCGCGCAGTTTTTATTGCAAAGACCCTGATGGCACCTTGGTGCAGGTGATGTATCACCCACCCATCAGCGATCGCTTAGAGTCGTAATTGTCAGTAAGTTATATTAAGGTATTATTTTTAAGAAGTTATCATAAAACAACAGGAGTCATCGCATGGAACACACACATGTCAGTAACATAGAAGGGGTGAACGAAGGTCGCTCCGAATTCATCATGAAGACGTATTTGCACTTAGTGGGTGCAATTGGGTTGTTTGTGTTAATTGAGTCGTACATTTTTCAATCGGGCTTGGCACCGATCATTGCCAGCAAGCTAACCGGTGTGAGCTGGTTGGTGGTGTTGGGTTTGTTTATGGTTGTCTCGTATGGTGCAAGTCATGTGGCGCATAATCTACAGTCTAAAGCCGCTCAGTACGGGGCGTTGGGTGTGTTTGTATTGGCACAGGCCATTATTTTTGTGCCGTTGCTGTTCATGGCTGAGAGATTTGCGGAAGGCACGATTGAGAGCGCGGCCATTATGACGTTAACCGCGTTTGCGTGCTTAACCGTGGTGGTGTTTTTTACCCGTCAAGATTTCTCGTTCCTGCGTTCTTTCTTAATGTGGGGCGGTTTGGTGGCCATCGGTTTGATCGTTGCCTCGGTCTTAATGGGGGGGGTTGAACTCGGTTATTGGTTCAGTGCAGCGATGGTAGTGTATGCTGGCGCAGCGATTTTATACGACACGTCAAACGTCTTGCATCACTTCAGACCAGGTCAGCACGTGAGCGCTGCGTTGCAGTTGTTCTCATCGGTCGCGTTGATGATGTGGTACGTGGTTCAGTTGTTTATGTCAGGAGACTAAAGCGCTTTAAGGTGAGTATGTGCTTACTTTTTTAAAGATTGAAAAAACCAGCACCGTTGTCGGTCGCTGGTTTTTTTTACGCCTGATAATTGAGGTCAGGCTTAAGTGAACGAGCGTTAAATATGCGCGCTGGTTTTGGTCATGACTTTGGACACGGCGGACATGCCGAGTTTGACGAGCTTAGGAAAGTCGGTGCCGCCATGAGACAAAGCGTGCTGACCGTGTGCTTGTTCTTCTTTGAGCATAGTTTCTAAAATGTCACGTGATGCGGTGTCGTTCTTAGGCAATGCCGCGATGTGGCTTTTAATGTGCTCGCACACTTGCTCTTCGGTCGCCGCGACAAAGCCAAGACTGACCTTATCACCCAATAAGCCGGTAATTGCGCCCAATGAAAACGACAAGCTGTACCAAATTGGATTGAGTACGCTGGTGTGGCTGTTTAGTTGTTCGAGGCGTTCTTCGCACCAGACTAAGTGATCAATTTCTTCTTCGGCGGCTTGGGTCATACTGTCTTGGGTTGTCCGCGATTTTGCAGTCAATGCTTGGCCTTGATACAAGGCTTGTGCACACACTTCGCCGCAATGATTAACGCGCATCAGACGTGCGCTGAGCGCTTGTTCGTTTGAGTTGAGCGCGTCGTCATTCAGTGTGTTTGTGCTGCTGGGGTTGTCTCGTTTGGCATGGTGCGCTTTATTGAGCGTTCGCAGCCCTTTGTCCACTTCGCCAATGAGTCGGTCGATAAACGAGAGTTGAGCCATAACCAATGCGTCCAGTGTATGAAAAATATAAGTTATAAAGGTCAATTGTACGCATGAACTCTCACGTAAATCAACTTAGAGGCAGTTTACGGCTGTCTGTGAGCGGGGAGGATGAAAAAGAAGAGATGAAAAAAACCACTCAATGAGTGGTTTTTAATGTGTTGATGTAAATAAGAAGGCTTACAGGGCGCCCAATCGTTTCATAACATCAATGGTTAGATAACCTGCTGGCAGTTCATTGTCTTGTTGATACTTGGTGATGGCGTTTAATGTTTGCTTGCCAACATACCCGTCAATGCTGCCAGGGTTGTAGCCTTTCTCTTTCAGGTTGAGCTGAAGAAGAGCGATTGATTTTGAATACTGGTTAGTTTCACAAAAAATCGGGTGCTGTTCGATTTTCGCTTCTGATACAAGTGTGCGCTTGGGTACGGTTTTGTACTCGATTGGCGTGGTGGTTTTTACAACGCGCGCTGGTTGATCTATCACATGCTTATGTACTTCTTGATATTGTGCAGGAATCTTAATAGTACGAGTTACTGCTGGCTTAACCATAACGCGTGTTTTGATCGTTCTGTATTGCGCTGGTACGTTGATTAGGCGCATAATTTCGCCCGTTGCAGGGTTGGTTTTTTCGATTGGCCCACGGCCTTTTTCCCACGTTTGATAGCCTTTTCGGACAAGGGTCTTCTTCACTTGATCTTCGTACACTGGCGGAGATACGATTTCAATTTTTTCAGATGCGTCTTGAATTAAAATCTTCTCATTTTGATGTTTAAATTTTGCAGGGATGACCTCGACTTTCTCAACACCACCACCGATGGCAATTTTAACTTGCTCGGTTTTGTATTTCGCCGGAATTTCAATGCGGGCGGTGCACTGAGCTGATTTTACTGTTGTTGCAGACTTTGAGCTGGCTGCTGCTGTCACTGCTTGTGCTTGTTGAGTTCGAGCAATTTGTTTTTGCAGTTCTGAAATCTGTTGGCTTGCAGCGTTCAGTTTTTCTTTTGTGTCTGTCTTAAACGAAGGCAGGCTTGAGCATGCAGACAGTGTCGTTAATAAGGCAGCAATTGTGCCTAACCTAAACAACGTATTCATGGGTGATCCCTTTTAGTTTTGTAGTTACGAGTTATGTTGATGGCTTATGAGATTCTTAACATAGCGATTATGAAAAGTCTCGACTCTAAAGAGTAGATATTCTACATTGCTTGACAATACATGCAATAGAACGGAGCGCGTCAAGGGATATGTGTTGAATCTCTGTGAGCTCTTTAAACTCAGGGAGTTGAAGTTTTTTTAGAAGTGCTGAGTGTTTACACATGTGTTAACAACTGTAATACATATCAAACTCAAGTGGGTGTGTGGCTTTTTGTAGGCGTGTGACGTCATCACGCTTGAGCGCAATGTAGGCGTCAATCATGTCGTTGTCCATCACGCCGCCTTCGATTAAAAAGGCGCGATCTGTGTCGAGCGCATCCAATGCCTGCTCCAAACTGCTTGCCACCTTGGGTGTGTTGTTGTCCTGTGATTGCGTTGGGTGATATAGATCATGGTCTGCGGCAGTGCCTGGATCGATTTTGTTGTGTATGCCGTCTAAGCCTGCCATGAGCTGCGCGGTAAACGCCAAATATGGATTGGCAGACGGATCGGGGAAGCGCACCTCGATGCGTGCGGCATTGGGGTTGTGTACAAACGGAATGCGAATGGACGCGGAGCGATTGCGTGCTGAATAGGCGAGCATCACAGGCGCTTCGTAGCCGGGCACTAGGCGTTTGTAAGAGTTGGTCGATGGGTTGGTGAAGGCGTTGATGGCGTGCGCATGCTGAATGATGCCACCGATATACCACAAGGCCTCTTGAGACAGTCCTGCGTAAATGTCGCCTTTGAAGATGTTGTGGCCATTTTTTATGATGGATTGATGACAGTGCATGCCGGATCCGTTGTCGCCGACGAGCGGTTTTGGCATGAACGTCGCCGTTTTTCCGTAGGCGTGCGCGACGTTGTGTGTGCAGTACTTGAATACCTGTACCTCATCTGCTTTAGCGGTCAGTGTGTTGGCAGCGCAGCCAATTTCGCATTGACCGGCAGTACCCACTTCGTGGTGGTGCACTTCGACGTCGAGTCCCATTTGCGACATCGCGGCGGACATGGCGCTGCGAAGGTCGTGTAACGCGTCGACGGGCGGAACGGGAAAGTAGCCGCCTTTCACGCGAGGGCGGTGTCCCATGTTGCCGTCGTCATAGGCGGTGTCGCTTGACCATGCGGCTTCGTCAGAGCTAACGCAATAGCTTGCGCCAGACATGTCGTTGCGCCATCGCGCATCATCAAACACAAAGAATTCGGGCTCGGGACCAAACAATGCGCTGTCACCAATGCCGCTGGAGGTGAGATACGCTTCGGCACGTTGTGCGATGCTGCGGGGGTCTCGGTTGTAGGCGTTGTGTGAATTAGGTTCTACGCTGTTGCAGCGAATGATAACGGTTGGCTCGTCGGTGAACGGGTCAATGATCGATGCTTCATCGATAGGCATTAAGATCATATCGGACTCATGAATGGATTTCCAACCAGAGATGGAGGAGCCGTCAAAGGGTTTTCCGTGAGCAAAAAAGTTGGCGTCAATGTGGCGGCTGGGTATGGACACGTGATGCTCTTTTCCGAGGGTGTCGGTGAATCGCAAATCCACCCATGTGGCGTCGTTATCGTGTATAAGGCGTAAAGTCTTTGTCGACATGGATTTATCCTTTGTGTATTCCAGCGTAAACCAATGTATTCTGTGTAATAGCTGAGCATAATATACCATTTAGTGCGTGTTATGGTGCGGCCAACGATTAAAAAAGAAGATGACTTAAGGATTGCACTGAAATGGTGCAAGAGCGGTCTGATGTGTTCTTTTTTGGTGCTGTGGAATGGGCTAAAAAGTTTATAGCTAGCTGTTTTAAAAGGGTTTTTTAAATGACGCTTGATTGGCATAAATATTGCATGTATAAGTGTTGATGCATTATGTATTGAACGACGTTGAATGCTCTGACACTGTTGTGTGTCTTTATCGTTGGGCATTCAATACGAATAATATTATTAATTGGAGAAACATTATGAGTGGAAATGCAAGTCGCGCTACGGCGTTGAATATGATCGCTAGCCGAAAGCCGATGAAGCGTGGTGCAACAAAGCCGTTGAAAGAAATTTGGGCAAGCAATGTCTTTAGTTTGGCGGTTATGGAAGAAGTGTTGTCAAAACGCGCGTTTAA
>JBCDEX010000064.1:0-8266 GCA_039178995.1 Pseudomonadota bacterium
AATGCGCTGCGCCACCTGCGCCGCCGATGATGACTTCAATCCCTTTCTCATCAGCCGCTTCTGCATAAGCAAACAGCCGATCGGGTGTGCGATGCGCCGACACAACCGAGGTTTCATACGGAATCTTCAGCGCCTCGAGTGTCTCACAACAAATCGACATCGTATCCCAATCCGATTTGGATCCCATGATGACAGCCACTAATGGGGTTACTTCATTCATACAATCAAGCTCTTATTAAGTAAGTCTTGGAAGCGCTGCTTCCAGATAGCGCTATCGACTCTCGCATGAGGACACACAACGCAGTAAATCAGACATTATACCATTAAGCGGGGACAGGATTCATATTTTGTATCAATGTTTTAAGCGATCTGCATTACATCAAGTTAATCCGTAGCTGAGTATACGAATTCATAGCTAGACACCTTGTAAGCGACCACAGAGCACGCTATTATTGACGTAGATGCATTTAAACTCAATAACATACCATATGAATCTACGCGTTTTCATTAAACGAATCAATTCCTGTTTTTTTGTTTTTATTCAGTATTTGCGCGCAGGACTGTGTTATCTGTAAGGTGATCGCACACTACCATTCATTTCGCAACGCGCTGATTCGCGCCAACACCAACATTTGCCCAGCATAGGCTGATTTAGAGTATTTTTTATGATTTTAGCGTCAACCATCCATTCCTTTTTAAAACGAGAGTCCTCGAGCGGTATTTTATTGATGGCCGCCTCGGCGTTAGCGATGGTCTTTGCCAACACCTCGTTGTCTGAGTATTACGATTTGCTGTTATCGACCGAATTTGAGGTTCGTATTGGCGAAGCCAACATCGCCAAACCTTTGTTACTGTGGATCAATGACGGGCTCATGGCGGTCTTCTTTTTCTTGATTGGGTTGGAGTTAAAGCGCGAAGTCCTTGAAGGTCAACTTCCCAAGGTGCGCAACGTCTTGTTACCTGCATTTGGCGCCATAGGTGGCATGCTGGTTCCATCGTTGATTTATTTAGCGTTTAACCACCAAGATCCAATTGCCGTCAACGGATGGGCAATACCCGCTGCCACCGACATCGCGTTTGCCTTAGGTATTTTGTCACTGCTCGGGTCACGTGTTCCGTTGTCATTGAAGATTTTCTTAACCACCATCGCCATTTTTGACGATTTAGGCGCGATCATCATCATTGCCTTGTTCTACACTTCGAACATATCCGCACTGGCATTAACCACCGTTGCGGTCTGTTTGATTGTCTTATCTATTCTCAACCGCATGCACATCACCGCAAAAAGTTTGTATATTTTCATCGGCATCATCATGTGGATTGCGATGTTGAAATCCGGTGTTCACGCCACGTTGGCTGGTGTGTTACTCGCCTTTTTCATCCCGATGACGTCACCCAATACGTCTTTTTCACCCGCTAAAACGTTAGAGCGCGACCTGCATACGTTGGTGGCCTTTGGCATTCTACCTATCTTTGCGTTTGCCAATGCGGGCATCAGCTTTAACGGGGTCACCATGGCAGATGTACTTCATCCGATACCTCTGGGCATTGCATTAGGGTTGTTGGTCGGTAAAGTCATTGGGGTGTTTGGGTTTTGTTATGCCGCGCTTAAATTGGGCTTTGCCTCTTTGCCAAAAGGCATGGATCAGCGCAGTTTATTGGGGGTGTCGGCGCTATGTGGTATTGGATTCACCATGAGTCTGTTCATTGGTTCACTGGCATTCCAACAAACCGGTGTGAATACGTTGGTGGATGAGCGCATTGGTATCTTATTGGGGTCGTTGTTCTCTGGGTTACTGGGTTACGCTATTTTGTACACACACTTTAAGAACCCATCGAGAGATGAGCCAAAAACCAAGAAATAAGCGGATTTGAACGCCTAGTCAGACTGGCTGCGCTCACTTAGATGATGAGAGTCTTCTCACGACGACATGTCGACGTCACCGGCGCGAGGTCGTACAACACCTCGCGCATTACCAGGCGTTAATTACAGCGCGGCAGCCAAGCGACTCGCTTGATCAATTGCGCGCTTCGCATCGATCTCAGCCGCTACGTCCGCACCCCCTATCAAATGAACATTACCAGAGTCTTTTAACTGCTCGTATAAGGCATTTTCTGAGACTTGCCCAGCACAGACGATGATGGTGTCTGCTGGAATGATTTGAGCGCTTCCGTCCATTTCAATGTGCAGACCTTGCTCGTCTATTTTTTGATACGAAACGCCTTTCAGCATGTTCACATCGCGCTTTTTAAGCGTCAATTTATGAGTCCAGCCAGTGGTTTGTCCTAAACCTTTGCCCAATTTGGTGTCTTTGCGTTGCATCAAATACACCTCTCTATCTGCTTTCGTGATCTGAGGTTCAACGCCTGCAATGCCACCGCGCGGGTGATTCTCAAAGTCGATACCCCATTCTTTGGCAAACGCATCGATGTCGATGCTTGATGACACGCCCTTGTGTGAGACCAGCTCCGCCACATCGAAGCCAATGCCGCCTGCGCCAATGATGGCCACGGTTTTACCGATGGGTTGTGTGCCATTGATGGCATCAACGTAGCTGATGACATGAGACGACTCAATGCCTGGCAAGGTCAATTCACGCGGTTTAATGCCGGTTGCAATCACGACCTCATCCCAACCACTGCTCAGTGCATCTGCCGTCACGTACTCATTCAGACGCAGCTCTACGTTATGAAGTTCGATTTGGCGTTGATAGTAACGAATGGTCTCATTGAATTCCTCTTTGCCTGGAATCCGTTTGGCCAAATTAAAGTGCCCTCCAATTTCATGAGAGCCTTCAAACAAGGTCACTTTATGACCACGCAGTGCTGCAGTAACGGAAAACGCCAATCCAGCAGGACCCGCGCCCACAACAGCAATACGCTTCACATGCGACACCGGCTCGTAATTCAACTCGGTTTCATAACCGGCTCGTGGGTTGACCAAACAGGTCAATTGCTTTGCAGCAAACACATGATCCATACACGCCTGATTACAGGCGATGCAGGTGTTGATTTCGTCCGCTTTTCCGTCATACGCCTTGTTAGCAAATTCTGGATCCGCCAACATGGTACGCCCCATTGAGGTGATGTCGGCATCACCTTTGGCTAAAACCGATTCGGCCACCTCGGGACTGTTGATGCGATTACTGGTGATTAATGGAATCGACAATTCTTTACGCAACCGTCCCGTGACTTGGGTGAATGCAGCGCGTGGCACGCGAGTTGAAATCGTCGGAATACTCGCTTGATGCCAGGTAAAGTGTGTACTCATTAAGTTGACGCCTGCGGCTTCAATTGCCTTACCCAGCGTAACCACCTCGTCCCAACTGCTGCCGTCTTCCATCAATTCCATGGTGGCAATACGGTAAATTAAAATGAAATCATCGCCGACGGCCTGACGAATGCGAGACATGATTTCAATGGCAAAGCGCATGCGATTCTCATAGCTTCCACCCCATTGATCGTCGCGTTTATTGGTCTTTTCCAACAAGAACGTACTGATTAAATACCCTGCTGAACCAATCACTTCAACACCCGCGTATCCCGCTTGTTTGGCCAGCAACGCGCACTGCACAAAATCACCAATGATGGCTTCAATCTCATTCTCTGTCAGCGCTTTCGGCGTGAATGGATTAATCGGCGATTTAATGGGCGAAGGCGCCACTGAGTTTTCATTGAAGGCTAAGTTACCGGGGTGCATAATCTGTAATATCATCTTGCAGTCAGCGTCTGCGTCTTTTACCGCCGAAGTCACCAGTTGGTGCAACGGGACCTGCTCTTCTGAGGTAAACACTTCACCCTCAATCTCGTGGCCTGCGCCAATTTGACTGGGGTATGTGCCACCGGTAATGATCATGCCAACACCGCCTTTGGCGCGTTCGGCATAAAATGCGGCTAACCGTTTGCGTTGCTCAGGGTCGCTGCCTTCAAGTCCCGTGTGCATAGAACCCATTAAAATACGGTTTTTGAGCGTTGTGAATCCTAAATCAAGTGGTTGAAATAAGTGGGGGTACAAAGTGTGTTGAACCATGATGACCTGCTTGTAATGATGGAAAAGCAAATTAAGACAATTGATGGAATCTTTATATTGTCTTGATCTAATTATTGATAATAAGGATATAACGCTCGATTTAATTGTGCAATTTAAACATTTGCAATAATGTGGATGAACACGCGCAGCTCCTAGCCCTGCTAGCGAGCCAAGGCAGCAACATTAAGCCAACGGGTGTATGACGGCATTCTGAATATATGCTGCATCCACACGTGAAAAGTGAATGGCACTTGTTATAAGATACGCATTGACTATTAACATTTAAACACGATAGACATCGTTAACACGCGTCCATCGACAACTGGGAACCTTCAGCATGCAACACTCAGACAACTCAACATTGACGTACGATCAAGTTCAAGACTATTACGGGAAAGTACTGCAAAAAACCGAAGATTTAAAAACCGATGCCTGCTGTACCGACGAAGGATTGCCCGATTATTTGAAACCGATTTTATCGAAGGTGCACGACGAAGTCCTTATGCGCTACTACGGTTGCGGCTTGGTATTGCCCGAGCATTTAGAAGGCACGCGTATTTTAGACCTTGGTTCAGGTGCAGGTCGTGACTGTTATGCATTATCGGCATTGGTTGGCGAACACGGCGAAATTGTCGGCGTGGACATGACCGAAGAGCAGCTGGACGTGGCCAACCAATATCGCGACTATCACGCGGACGTATTCGGTTACGCACAACCCAATGTATCTTTTCATAAAGGCTACATCGAGCGCTTAGACGAATTGCCGTTGGAAGAAAACAGTTTTGATTTGATAATCTCGAACTGCGTTATTAACTTATCACCGGACAAGCAATCGGTTTTAGAACAAGCATATAAATTACTCAAACCCGGTGGCGAAATTTATTTCTCAGATGTCTACGCAGAACGTCGTGTACCACTTGAACTACAGCAAGACGAAGAATTGTATGGCGAATGCATTTCAGGCGCACTGTATTGGAATGATTTTATAAACCTGGCCAAGCAATGCGGTTTTAAAGACCCGCGCTTGGTGAAAGATCGCCCGCTCGAAATTGACAATGAACGCTTACAAAACATGTTGGGCGACCGTCGCTTTTATTCAGCAACGTATCGTTTGTTTAAGCTCGATAACCTTGAGCCAAACTGTGAAGATTACGGTCAAGCCGTCGTTTACAAAGGCACTGTTCCGCACCATGAGAATGGCTTTTTATTAGACGGACATCACTACATCGAAACGGGGAAAATGTTCCCAGTGTGTGGTAATACCTACAAAATGTTACACGATACGCGCTTTAAAGATCACTTCGACTTTTACGGCTCGTGGGACAACCACTTTGGCATCTTTGACGGATGCGGTACACCGATGCCTTTCAATACACAAAGCATCGCCTCATCAGGGTCCAGCAGCGACGGGTCAGCGTGCTGCTAATACGTCATTAATCACTCTGAGGCTCACGCCATTGCACATTGACGTGAGCCGCAAGATTCAAGCAGGATATGTATCACGTTCACACAGCTCATTCACGAGTCTATTTGTGTGACAGCGTTTCATTTCCGATCTGTTTTACCATCAACCGAGCATCAGGCACATTGTGAGACGCGTCTCCTTTGAAGCGACCCTCTTTAATCACCTCAAAGCCCAAACGTTCATAGAGTCTCTGTGCATTGGGGTTATTCAGCGCCACGTCCAAGGTGATGCTGCGATAGCCAAGCTGCTCGCTCTGATGCTCTAAGTATTGAATCAACTGAGTTCCAATGCCCTGCCCTTGATAGTCAGGGTGAATGCCCAAGTTGGCAATGTAAGTCTGAGATGCTTTTGGCACACTGAGGACAGACCCCACATGCGTCAGCCGTCTTCCCAAACGTGCCCAACTCAGAAAAGGATAGAACGTAAGAATGTCTTTAAGCTGCGGCCACAACATTTTTTTATATTGATCCGCATCGTAACATTCGACCACCCCGGCAACGATGCCGTTCACTTCGGCAACATAATGCCATTGATGACTACTGAAGTTAGCATCGCGAGGAAATTGATAATTGATAAAGTCTACAGCCGATGTGTTGCCAATTTGATACAGATAATCGTACAGTTCAGGGCCCGAACTGTACATCAGTTCGGCAACGGCTATCGCGTCACTTGGCCGCGCATTGCGTATAAAACAATCCATTGTTACTCCTGTGAATGTTAAGCGGGTTATTTACTCCCGAGTGATCGCCAACACGGTAAAGAGGCTGAAAAAATACCCCGTGATAATCATGGGGAACACGGTCCAAAATATAGACGGTGTTCCGACAAGCAGATGCGCAAACACAACGAGCAGCCCAGTTGTGGTCACAGAAAGCACAGGCGTCAATGTAATTTTCATCTGCTTGCGCGTGAATTGATTGGCATAGAAGGTCACCAAGTACACCAACATTAAGGTCACAAACGCACTCGATATGCCTTGTAATATCCCAGACACCACACCGTCTTTGTAGCTGACCTTGTTGTTGATATAAAACGACCATCCACCCCAAAGAGCAAATGCGCCTAATGAGGAGACAAGCTTATACCTCAGGCTGGTTTTATTCATGGATGGCGTTCCTTATTATTATAAAGAGCGGTCTAACGCTCTTGTTAGTCTGTTATTCGTTTCCACTTGCGTGGATGCCTTCTGTGTTTTTGATCGCAATGCCGCGTATCGATGGTCTAAAAATAGGCGGTACGTTTCGCATGCTGTCATGCGTGATTGAGGCGATCGTAAAGCGTGCCGCAATCAGTGCTTCAGTGTCTCGATTAAGGTGACAGTTGTCCACCACTCGCTTCCACAGAGGTGTTATCCTATTTTGCCATACACGGCATGCCGAATCGTGAGGAACCGCACCGACATGCTCAAGAAAAACAAATGAGCCGTTGGGTTTAAGTACACGATGAATCTCGCTCAAACAACACTCAACGTCTGTCACGGAGCATAACACAAGCGTCGCAACGACCGTGTCGATCGAATTGCTCTCTAATGGGATGTGCTCACAATGTCCGCTTTCTACGTAGGCAATGCGATTATCAATATCGCTTGCCGCTAATTGCTGCGTTAGAATCTGCCTCATGCTCTTGTCTGGTTCCAACAAATACAGTGAATCGATGTCCTGATAATGCGTTAAATTCAGACCCGTACCAGGCCCTATTTCCAATACATCACCCGACGCCTTCTTTATGAGCTCTGACCGCCAGCGAAACAAGCACGCCTTCTCAGTATAGAATGACAATTTGGCGTACATCAATCCGCGATTGATCATGTTTCATTCTCCTTTATGTATCCTTATTATACGGCACGAGTACTCATCCGTGAGCGGTGCTCTAAATGGTCTTATTTGATTGTATTCGCAAACGGTTGATGTTGCCAATATCCAGTCGCTCATCCAGCGCAACGTAATGAGATAAAGCATTCGAGGACACAGCACAATCGAACGATGCATTCAAGCCATACAGACGTATAGAGTTGACGCTGTGTCATTATTTTAATGCGCTCCAGTGCTATATTTACCCAAATTCATTAATTCAGCCATCATCTTACAGAAGATAAGGAGCACCCAATAAATAGTGGTCGAAAAATAACGGGGCTTTTAATGTTATTGCTTATTGCAATATTAACTATTGTTCTGTGTGTGATGCACATTTTCAAATCGGAACAAGAGCTCAATGATCGCTTCACGATGCTGGATGATTTGACCACCAAGGCCAGCTATTACGATGATATGCTGACCATCAGCTCAAACACATTTGCGCTAACGGGCGATGAGCAATGGCGTGAACGTTACAATCATTACAATCATTACAATCAAATGATTCGAACACTGCTCAAAGACACCTCCAGTAATGACTCTTTCATCTCATCCCTTATTGATAATTTAGACAAAGCCAATAATGTACTCATGGAGATCGAACGAGACTCGTTGTTACTGTCCACTCGAGGAAAAAAAAAGGAAGCCTTGGCATTACTCGCGAGTAAATCGTATAAGAATCATAAAAAAATATACCTCAGCGCGATGAGTGAAGCTAAATCACTGCTTAACCGTTCAAACAGCGCGCTCATTCACCAGAATAGCATGCAAACCGGCAGCCTATTAGCGCTCATATTTTTATCGTTTGTGGTTATTTTTAGCATCTGGTATTACTTTAAACATTACATCAATCAAGTAGAAAACAAAATTCAATTACTCACACGACTTGATCAACTAAGCGGATTACTTAATCGAAAA
>JBCDEX010000065.1:0-8221 GCA_039178995.1 Pseudomonadota bacterium
AAATAATCATTGTAAGAATTTTAAAGACATACTTGGGCTATAGCTATGATTCTAACCGTTTTAGATACGAAGGCGAGCAATCTCTATACCTTTGTATGTGGAAACTGTAAAAAAAGAGTAAATTAATCTTTTAAAATCAAGAACAAAGGAGTTTTTCTAGCTCGATCAAAATGAGGTGGGAAGTGGGCACAGAGTTAAGGTTTCAAACGACTAAGATTAGTCGTGCAATAGAAGAAAATTACTTAAATTCGTAACTATAATACTGCTGTTAGAATGAGATTTTAACTATTATGCGATCTTATTTACAAAGCACACAGATGGTAAATTATTCAATGCGCTGTGTGGTCTTCATGGTTGTGATGTTCGTCACACAGGCAGGTGTTTTTGGTGAGAAAAATAGCCCATAGGTAGTCCGAAGAAATGGATAGGGTTTTTGAAATTCTATAAGCCATTGAAAAGGATGGTAGCAAGGAGTGGATTCGAACCACCGACCCCAACATTATGAGTGTTGTGCTCTAACCAACTGAGCTACCTTGCCATTATTTGATGTCTGCATAAAGGATTTCATTGCGCGGCTGATTAACTTTATGTAGAAAGTCGCGTATTTTCGTGGCTTACGCGTCATTTGTCAAGCTTTAAAGGTGTTTTTACTTGGTGTGTGTTACACGTTGAAGCGGAAGTGAATGAGGTCACCGTCTTTCACGATGTAATCTTTGCCTTCCAAGCGCCATTTGCCGGCGTCTTTTGCGCCTTGTTCGCCGTTGCCATCAATGTAGTCTTGGTAGGCAACTGTTTCAGCACGGATAAAACCTTTTTCAAAGTCGGTGTGAATCTTGCCGGCAGCTTGAGGTGCGCTGGAATTCATTGGGATAGTCCATGCTCGGACTTCTTTAGGACCTGCCGTGAAGTAGGTGTGCAGGCCTAATAATTCGTACCCAGCTCGGATGACGCGATCCAAGCCGGCTTCTTCCATGTCCAGAGCCTCTAGGAATTCTACACGCTCTTCGTCGTCGAGCTCTGAGATTTCTGCTTCTAATTTATTGCACACGGCAACAACTACGGCGTTTTCAGAGCTGGCCATTTGTTTAACGGCGTCTAAGTGAGCATTGCCGTCTTCGCCATTGTCATCGATGTTGGCAATGTACATTGTGGGTTTGGTGGTGAGCAGCTGTAATTTTTTCAACAGAAGGTGCTCTGCGTCATTTAAGCCCAAAGAGCGAATGGGGTTGCCGTCGTTCAGCTGTGCAAGCAGCTTGTCGATGAGTGCCATTTGCGCACTGGCGTCTTTGTCGCCGCCTTTGGCTTGCTTGGCAATGCGCTGCTGTTGTTTTTCCAGCGATTCCATATCGGCCAATGCCAGTTCGGTGTTGATGATTTCAATGTCGGCAAGCGGGTTGATGGCGTTTGCGACGTGAATGATGTTTTCGTCTTCAAAACAGCGTACCACGTGTGCAATGGCGTCGGTTTCTCGGATGTTGGCTAAAAACTTATTGCCCAGGCCTTCGCCTTTTGATGCACCTTCTACGAGTCCTGCAATGTCGACAAACTCCATGGTGGTCGGTAATAGGCGCTCGGGTTGAACGATGTCTGCAATGGCTTGCAGGCGAGGGTCGGGCACCGGTACGATGCCGGTGTTGGGTTCGATGGTGCAAAATGGAAAGTTTGCTGCGTCAATACCTGCTTTGGTGAGTGCGTTGAAAAGTGTTGATTTACCGACATTTGGCAAACCGACGATGCCACATTTAAAACCCATAGTGTTCTCGCTTATTGGCTGTGCAGGTACTGTATCGCTGCATCCATTTGATTGAGTGTGATGTCATCTAACGCGCGCAGTGCATGATCGATGCTGTTTGAGATCGAGATTTTATCATCTTTGCTTGGGGATTTAAGCACAAAATTACTGACTTGTTTGCGGTTGCCAGGGTGACCGATGCCGAGGCGTAGCCGCCAAAAATTGGTGCTGTCTATTGCTTTGATGATGTCTCTTAACCCGTTGTGTCCCGCGTGCCCTCCACCGTGTTTGAAGCGTGCGACGCCGGGATCAAAGTCCAGCTCGTCGTGTGCGACTAAGACTTCTTCGGGCGCTAACTTATAAAACTGGCACAGCGCTGCAACGGCTTTGCCGCTTTCATTCATGTACGTACTGGGGTTGAATAAGTGCAATTTTTGGTTGTTCACCAATACGCTGGCGTAATGACCAAATAATTTTGAGGTGTCTTTGAGTGTTTCAGAATGTTGGTTCGCAATGGCTTGTACATACCAAGCACCCGCATTGTGGCGGGTATCAGCATAATTAGGGCCGGGATTCCCCAGCCCAATTATCGCTTTAATGCGTGTGTGACTCATGGATTGATTCACAGTGATTCAGCAGGGTAAATTACTCTGCGTCGTCCGCATTATCGCCTTCGGTGTCTTCATCAGCTGCTGCTTCAGGAGCGCCAGTTTCTTCTTCAACGATCGCTTTAGGTGCATTGATTTGTGCAATTGCAAGATCGTGCTCATGCTCTAATGCGATACTGGTTACGCCTTCTGGTAATGCCAAGTCAGAGATGTGAAGTACATCACCAAGCTCTTGCTCTAACATGTCAACTTCAATGTACTCAGGCAATGCAGTTGGTAAACAAGACAGTTCAACGCTGGTTTGTAAGCGAGAGATGTTGCCGCCGCCAATTTTAACGCCTTTACATGTGTCTTCATTAATGAA
The DNA here is from genome assembly GCA_039178995.1 of Pseudomonadota bacterium. Lineage (GTDB taxonomy): Bacteria > Pseudomonadota > Gammaproteobacteria > Pseudomonadales > JBCDEX01 > JBCDEX01. Next base: position 2,705 of record JBCDEX010000065.1, read on the forward strand.
GTGCAATGGTACGTTAACGTTGATTGTTTTTTTCAAGTCGATGCGTTGAAAGTCAGCGTGTAACACTAAGTTTTTTGCTGGGTGACGTTGCAGGTCCTTCAATAGCACAGGCTCTGCTTTGCCATCGACGACCAAATCCAAAATCGATGAATACGTTGCTTCGTTTTCCAATAGTTTCAAAAGCTCTTTTTGCTCAATTGAAACATTGCTTGGCTCGCCATTACCATAAACAATGGCTGGGAGTTTGCCTTCAAGACGACGCAGGCGGCGGCTCGCACCTTTCCCCTTAACGTCTCGAGTTGTAGCTGCTAATTGCAAATTATCTGACATTTGCTGTTCCTCGTTGTTGCTTTTAAGTGTGATGTGTTTTGCGACCAAACACATCGTTTGTTGAACCAGTGCGCTGTTTAGCTAAACATTGCGCTGATTGACTCTTCGTTGCTGACGCGACGAATCGATTCTGCTAATAATTGAGAGATCTCTAATTGACGAATTTTAGCACATGCTTTGGCATCGTCGTTTAACTGAATGGTATTAGTGACCACCAATTCATCGAGTTCTGACTGGCTTAGATTGTCTAATGCAGCACCTGATAAAACAGGGTGTGTGCAATAGGCGACGACTTTCTCAGCCCCGTGTTCTTTTAATGCAGTTGCGGCCTTGCATAAGGTGCCTGCCGTATCGACCATATCATCGACGAGTAGGCATGTCTTGCCTTTAACGTCACCAATGATGTGCATGACTTGCGATACATTCGCTTGTGGTCGACGTTTGTCAATAATGGCGAGGTCTAGATCGTTTAATTCTTTCGCAACTGCGCGAGCGCGTACTACACCGCCGATGTCTGGTGAGACCACGATGAGATTCTCGTAGTTTTGCTGCTCAATGTCTTTGATTAATACGCTTGATCCATACACATTGTCGACTGGGATTTCAAAGAATCCTTGAATTTGTTCTGAGTGCAAGTCCACCATAAGCACGCGATCAACGCCAACGGCTTCGGTCATGTCTGCGACCACGCGTGCTGAAATAGGCACACGGGCTGAGCGCACTCGGCGATCTTGTCGAGCGTAACCAAAATAAGGGACAACTGCTGTGATGCGGGCTGCGGATGCTCTGCGCAACGCGTCAGACATTAATAGCAGTTCCATTAAGTGATCATTGGTTGGCGCCGATGTCGGTTGAACAATAAACACGTCTGCACCGCGAACGTTTTCTTGTATCTCAATGGCGATTTCACCGTCGCTGAAACGTTCAGTTTTGGCTTTCCCGATGGAGATGTTCAGGGCGTCTGCAATGGATTGAGCCAACGGTCGGTTTGCGTTGCCAGAAAAAATCATGAGTTTGGACATGTGATGACCCGTCCTCGAAGCTGGGTTAATTGGCGGTGAACTGCAATGCCGGTGTTTCAATTAGACGGTTACGTCTGACGATTAAATCGAGTGTGACCGACTTAATGTCTAAAGTGCCCAGCTGCGGTGCAGACTGGGCCATTTTATAGTGTGTGGCTGGGGTAGAAGGATTCGAACCTTCGCATGACGAGATCAAAACCCGTTGCCTTACCGCTTGGCTATACCCCAATTATGTGTGGCTCTTACCGAGTCGTCACTAAAGCGTGTTGCTCAGTGCGTCTAACAGTGCGCTGTGTGTTGGCGATGTTTGCAATCCTTTTGCAACATAAGCTCGCAAGTGATTGGGCAACAATTGCTTTGTTTGTTCTGCATGCGCTCTGGATTGCATGCTGGCAAACAGGCAAGACCCACTTCCAGTGAGGCGTGCGTTAGCAAATTGTTCCAACCAGATCAGTGCATTGTCTACTTCTGGGTAGAGCTCTCTGACCAAGGATTCGAAGTCGTTTCGAGTACCCTGTTCAGTAAAGTCCGCTATTGTCATGATTTCAGAGTCGCGTGTCAATCTCGAATTTGAAAAAATTTCACCTGTGCTCACATGACAGTCAGGGTGGATGATTAAGAACCAGGGTGTGTTCAATGACATATCGCTGAATTGTTCACCTATTCCCTCTGCCCATGCGTTCCTTCCATGCGTAAAAATGGGTACATCTGCACCTAATTTTATAGAAACTGATGCTAACTCCTTGTAAGAGAGGTTAACTTGCCAAAGTGTATTGAGTGCGAGCAGTGTGGTCGCTGCATTGGAGCTGCCGCCACCCAGTCCGCCTCCTAAGGGGATGCGTTTCTCTAATGAAATGTCGACGCCACAGGGTGTACCATGACGCACTTGTGCTTTTTCTTGCATCAGCACGGCAGCTTTGTGTACCAGATTGTTTTCTGTCGATTCGCGAGATAATTGTGGGTGGTCACAATGCAAAGTGATGTCATTACCCTGCACGCGCTGAAATTGCATGTCATCGCATAAGTCTATGAATTGAAATGCAGTTTGCAGTGTGTGGTAGCCGTCGTCACGTTGACCTGTGATGTGTAAAAAGCGATTCAATTTAGCCGGTGATGGCAGTTTAAGTGTGTCCATGGTCAATCAATGGTCCATGACAGTATGTCGAGCGAGACACTTAGACGCTTCGTACCAATTTGCTTGCGTAATGCGACCTTTGACGGCATTGTTAACCCGTTTGTCAGGCGATAGTTGCTTAATGTCACGTGCCATTGGTCTTGCGTGAGTTCAAGAGGAAAACCGTTGTCGTTTTGCTTGAAACCGATGACAGGGCTGAGTGGATAAGGTAATCCGCGAACCCAGTAGTGAAGTTGATTGACAGGGATGTTGGGCAGTCGATAATAACGCTGCGCGTACTCAAGTGAATCGAAAGATTTTTTCCCTTGAGAGCTGGTGACCTGAACGTGTTGTGCGTCGCCGGTTAATTTTACGCGCCCTAAGCCAACGGGGCCGGCTAATTGTATTTGGTATTGATCGGTTGTCTGCTTCCAGAATAAGTTGGATGCGTTTTTTTCATGGCCGTCGGATAAGACCAAGCGCCCACGTAATATCCATGCGTCCAAGGCGTCTGCTGTGTTTTTTTGTGCATCCCATGTACTGGAGGGTGTGATTGAATTGTTGGTTGTGCTGAGCTGATGTCCGATGGTGCTGCACGCACTTAATACAATGATGGGGAGAACAAGGTAGAAGCGATGAATAGATAACGTCATAGGGTGCTCAATACAGGTTGTAGGTGTGAATGTACGCAACATGTGATTAAATAGGTCGGTGTTGATATTCATAATATATTCTATGTTGTCTAAATGCTACATTGCACTGCGCGAAACTGCTAGAATGGCGTTTTGTGACCTTTCTTTAACCTCTTAGATGCAGTCAGCTACATGAATGTCTTGATCATTGGATCCAATCATAACAAAGCGCCCATTAATGTGCGTGAGCGTTTAGCGTTTGTTAAAGATGATTTGCCGTCCACGTTAAAGCGTGCGCATGAGGTATTAGCGCTTGAAAGTTTGGTGATTTTATCTACGTGTAATCGCACGGAGTTGATCATTACAACATTCGATATGGATCAGGCAACACAGGACATGTTAGCCTCTTCGGTGTTTGACTGGTGGAGTGAGTCAAATCAGATTGAGCTTGTATTGTTACGAGAGTGTACCTATGTGTATGCCCAAGAAGCAGCGGTAAAGCATGTGGTTGAAGTGGCCAGTGGTATTGATTCGATGGTGTTGGGTGAACCTCAGATCTTTGGTCAATTAAAGTCTGCGGTTGCGAGCACAGAATCAGCGATTGGTTTGTCAGGCCAAAGCCAGCGATTTTATCAAAGCGTGTTTTCTTATGCGAAAAAAGTGAGAACGGACACCGCCATTGGAAAAAATCCTGTGTCGGTCGCATACGTTGCATTACAGTTGTCCAAGAATATTTTCAGTAGTCTCAAAGGGCGCAATGCGTTGCTTATTGGTGCAGGTGATACCATTGAATTGGTGGCAAAAAACTTGTTTGATAAAGGTGTGTCTCGCATTGTGGTCGCCAATCGAACGTTGAGTAATGCGCAACATGTGGCGGATAAGTTTTCAGGTCAAGCCATCTTGTTATCGGACATGTCAGAGCAATTAGATGAGTTTGATATTGTGGTGTCGTCAACAGGCAGTCAGTTGCCGATTTTAGGTAAAGGAGCGGTTGAGTCTGCGTTGAAGAGACGTCGTCAAAAGCCAGTCTTTATGTTGGACTTAGCCGTTCCAAGAGATATTGAGGTTGAAGTCAGTGAGCTGTCAAATGTGTACTTGTACAGCATTGATGATTTGAGTTCCATCGTGAAAGAGAACAGCGTGAACCGTCAATGTGAAGTGAGTAAAGCGGATGTCATTATTCAAGATGCGGTGGCGACTATCACTCAGCATAACCGAAGCTTGGTGGCGGTGGACACTATTAGATCATTGCGTGACCAAGCGTTGCTGATTCGCGATCAGGAGTTAAAAAAAGCCCACAACCAATTGGCCAATAATGTGCCTCCTGAAGAAGTGTTGAACAGTTTGGCGCATAATTTGAGTAACAAATTAATGCACAGTCCAACGGTTGAACTAAAACAAGCGGGTGCGCATGGGCGTCAAGATTTGTTGATGTGGGCGCGTAAATTATTTGGTATTGATGAGCCAGATTCGTGAGCCATATTAATGCGAACAGCGTAATGACAAAAGACAACAAAGAGATCAATAGATCATGATGCCATCGATGGTGCAAAAGCTACAGTTGCTAAAAGAACGGTTTGAAGAATTGGAATTGCTTATGGCGGATTCGGATGTGATTGCCGATATGAGTACGTTTCGTAGTCACACAAAAGAGTATTCTGGGTTAGAGCCTGTGGTGTCTCAGTTTAATGCGTACCTTGAGGTATTAGAGGATAAAGAAGAAGCTGAGTCGTGGTTACAAGAAGACGATGCAGACATGCAAGAAATGGCCAGGCAAGAAATTGACAGCGCCAACCGTAAGCAAGAAGAACTTGAAGAGGCGTTGAAAATTGCGCTGATTCCAAAAGACCCAAACGACAGTAAAAATGTGTTTTTAGAAGTTCGAGCGGGAACGGGTGGTGACGAAGCGGGTATTTTTGCAGGCGATTTGTTTCGCATGTATTCGCGCTTTGCTGAAACCATGCGTTGGAGTTTTGAAATCATCAGTGCGCGAGAAAGCGAACATGGCGGCTATCGCGAAGTGGTGAGCCGAATTAGTGGCAACGATGTGTACAAATACTTGAAGTTCGAATCAGGCGCTCATCGTGTTCAGCGCGTGCCAGAAACAGAGTCTCAAGGTCGAGTGCATACCTCAGCGTGTACGGTAGTGGTGTTGGCAGAGCCTGATGAGGTGGATGCAGTTGAAATTAATAAAGCCGATTTGAGAGTAGACACCTACCGTGCGTCGGGTGCGGGTGGTCAGCACGTTAATAAGACTGATTCGGCGGTGCGATTGACGCACATTCCTACAGGTATTGTGGTTGAGTGTCAGGATGAGCGCTCACAGCATAAAAACAAGGCGCGTGCTATGAGTTTGTTGCAAGCGCGGCTGGATGACATGGCGCGTGTTGAGCAAGAGGAGTCGCAATCGAGTACGCGG
>JBCDEX010000066.1:0-8053 GCA_039178995.1 Pseudomonadota bacterium
ACCGCCTGGAGGATTCGATTAGGCCCCCTCAGTGATGAATGAGGGGCGTACCGGGGGAATCTAAACGCCACCCGAATGCTTGTCCAGCTAGGGGGCCCTCCGTTGACCCCAGACTTCCAAGTACTAATTAGTCTCCGGATCTCTAAAAGGTCTCACGGCCCGCCAACCAACACCTGCCAGTATCATTTGATTAAGCAGCTGACTGGCGTGAGCGGCATGCTCACGGCGGTGGGCGATGACGACCAATCGATTTACGCATGGCGTGGCGCACAACCTGAAAACTTGAATTTATTGAAGGTTGATTTCCCTAATTTGCACGTGGTGATGTTGGAGCAAAACTATCGATCCACCTCGCGCATTTTACGCAATGCCAACACCTTGATCGCCAACAACGATCATATTTTCGAAAAGAAGCTGTGGAGTGAGCACGGCGATGGCGACATGATTCGTGCGGTTCGCTTAGAAAACGAAGAAGCCGAAGCGGAGCGCGTGGTGAACGAGATCATGCTGTATAAATTGAAGAAACAATGCAAGTACAGCGACTTTGCGATTTTGTACCGTGGCAATCATCAGGCGCGCATCATTGAGATTAAATTGAAAGCGCAGCAGATACCGTATCGCATGAGCGGTGGCCAGTCGTTTTTTTCCAAGGCGGAAGTCAAAGATATCATGGGGTATTTGCGTTTGATCGTGAATCCTGACGACGACAATGCATTCTTGCGGGTGATCAACACGCCGCGTCGCCAGATTGGTCCAAGCACGTTGACGGTGTTGGGCGAGTACGCCAATGAACGTCAACAAAGTTTGTACGAGTCGATCGGCGATTTGGCACTGAAGCAAAAATTCAACAACACCATGTACATGCGTTTGGAGCGATTTCATACGTGGATGGAAAACATCCGAAGACACTGTGAAGATCAAGGCGAAGCCAGCGATCCGGTGACCATCATTCGTGAAATGGTGAGTGACATTAATTACTTTGGTTGGCTGGTGCAAAACAGCAGTAGCGTCAGCGTGGCAGAAAAACGCATGGCCAATGTTGAGTTTTTGATTGAGTCGATTAGAAACACCAAAGAGCGCAACGAAGAAAACGACGAAGACCCCTCTTTGCAATCGGTGATTACGCGCATGCTCTTGTTGGATTTGTTGGAACAACAAAACGAAGACGATGAAGAAGACCAGGTTCAGATGCTGACCTTGCATGCGGCCAAAGGGTTGGAATTTCCCATTGTTTTTTTGATCGGTATGGAAGAAGAATTGTTGCCGCACAAAAACAGCATTGAGCAAGACACGATCGAAGAAGAGCGGCGTTTGGCATACGTAGGGATCACGCGAGCAAAGAAAACACTGATCATGACCCTGTCGAGTGAGCGACGTAAATTTGGGGAAACGCATGCGACCACGCCCAGTCGTGTTCTAAGTGAGTTGTCTGACGACGACATCGAATGGGAAGGCATGGGAGACAAAGTGACACCCGAGCAACAAGAACAGCGCGCGGAAGACGCGCTGAGCGCGTTGAAAAATTTATTTGATTAATGACTCAATCCGTCAAGCAATTACATTCATTCACAGGCACGGTAATATGACACAACAATCAACACGAGGCGGTTTGCTCAGTGTGCACGCAGCGGCGCTGTTGTTTGGCGGCACGGGACTGTTTTCGCGCATTATTGATTTATCGGCGTTGGACATGACTGCAATGCGAAGTGGCATTGCGGCTGTAGTGCTGTTAGGTGTCTTAGTGATGACAAGACGTTCGTTAAAGTTGAACTCATTCAAAGACACTGTGTTCATGGCGATGGGCGGTGTGTGTTTGGGCTTGCATTGGGTCACCTATTTTCATGCGATGCAGGTGTCGAGTATAGCGATTGGCATGATCGCGTTGTTCACCTATCCGATGATCACGATTTTTTTAGAGCCGTTCGTGACGCGTTCACGTCCCAGTGCCTCCGATGTGATATGTGGGTTGGCGGTGTTGTGTGGGGTGGTGTTGATGGTGCCGACGTTCTCACTCGACAGCACGGTGACGCAAGGAGTGATGTGGGGGGTGTTGTCAGCGCTGTTGTTTTCCGTGCGTAATATTTTGCAGCGCCATGCCTTGTCGGTGTACGGCGGTGAGGTGTCGATTTTTTATCAGGGCAGCGTGGTGCTGTTGATGACGCTGTTGTTTGTGGAGCACATTCCGCCGTTAAGCGATACGATGACATGGGCGCAACTGTTGGTGTTGGGCGCAATGTTTACTGCCTTACCACACACGTTATTTGCCAAAGGGCTGCAAACGCTCAAAGCCAAAACGGTGAGTTTGGTGGCGTGTCTTCAACCGGTGTACGGCACGCTGTTTGCGTTTGTGTTGCTGAACGAACAACCTGAGTTGATGACCTTAGTGGGGGGCGTTATCATTGTATCTGCCGCTACATGGGAAACCTATCGATCATGAGCTCAGACAATACACTTGCATCCAAACCAGCCACACGACTGAATTATCTTGAGTTTCCCAGTCGCGATTTGGTTTCGACCAAAGCGTTTTTTGAAGAAGCGTTTCAATGGGAGTTCACCGACTACGGCGATGAGTACTCCGCGTTTGATAGCGGTGTGCTGGACGGTGGTTTTTTTAAATCCGATCAGGTCGCCAGTGCGAAACATGGCGCAGCGTTGGCGGTGTTTTACAGTGATGATCTTGAGGCGAGTATGACACGTATTGAATCATTAGGCGGGGTGATCACGCAGGCGATTTTTGAGTTTCCCGGCGGTCGACGATTTCATTTTGTTGAGCCCGGCGGTAACGAATTGGCGGTGTGGGGCGACCCAGTGTCCCAATCGTAGTCACAATGACAGTAATTATGAACCATTGAACAGATAACTTCCGTAAGGACAGATCATGACAAATGACACTTCCAATACCCTTCGAATCGCAACGCGCAAAAGTCCGTTGGCGATGTGGCAAGCGGAACATGTGAAGAAGCGCTTAGAAGCAGTGCACGATGGGTTGACGGTTGAGCTGTTGCCAATGAGCACGAAAGGCGATGAATGGCTGTCGACCAGCTTGTCTAAAATTGGCGGAAAAGGCTTGTTTGTAAAAGAGCTTGAGAAAGCATTACTGAGTGGCGAGGCGGACTTAGCGGTGCACTCGATGAAAGACGTGCCGATGGAGTTTCCAGAGGGGCTGATACTCGCAGGTGTGAGTGAGCGGGAAGACCCCAACGATGCGTTTGTGTCGAACGCGTATGAGTCACTCGATGAGTTGCCCGATGGCGCGGTGGTGGGAACGTCCAGTTTACGCCGTGAGAGTCAGATTCGACATCGTTATCCTGCGCTGACCATTCGACCGGTGCGCGGCAATGTGAACACGCGCTTAGCGAAGCTGGATGGGGGAGAATTTGATGCGTTGATTTTGGCCAGTGCAGGGCTCATGCGTTTGGGGCTGGAAGCGCGCATTCGACACCCACTTGATCATGCGGTGTGCTTGCCGGCCGTAGGGCAGGGTGTGTTGGGGTTTGAGTCGCGCGCAGGGGACGCACGCACAGCAGGGTTGATTGCGCCGTTGCTAGACGAGGTCAGCCAACAGCGTATCGACGCAGAGCGTGCGATGAATCATTGTTTGCAGGGAGGTTGTTCGGTACCTGTGGCGGCGTTTGCAGAATTAACCGACGACCATCAGTTGCATTTGAAAGGCTTGGTCGGCGAGCTCGATGGGGCTCGATTGCTGTGCGCAGAGAGCACGGGGAGAGATCCACAGGCGTTAGGGGTGCACGTCGCTGAGCACCTGATTAAGCAAGGGGCGAATGAGATTTTAGCCGCTGTGAAAGAAGAGCAACTTAAGCAGCATGACGGATGAGGCGCAGTGGATGACATCAACTCGTGCACCGCATCTGGTCATTACTCGCCCTGTTGAGCAAGCTCGAGAGACACAGACGTATTTTGCGCAGCATCATATCGACAGCACAGTGTTGCCGGTACTGGCAATTGAGTCGATTTTGGATCAAGCTTCTGTTGATGCGTGTTTGGCTGGTCTGAATGACTGTCGCCATGTGATTTTTATCAGTGCCAATGCGGCGCATGCGGGGATGAAGCAGTTGAATGCAGCAGGTTTGAGCTGCGCAAACAACACGATAATGTGGGCGATTGGTGAGGCGACAGCGAAGGCGCTGACGGGTTACGGTGTGAGCGCGCGTGTTGCACAAGGCAGTTACAACAGTGAAGCGTTGTTGTCGGACTCGTTATTGCACAACGTGGCAGAACAGCGCGTACTGATTTTTAGGGGCGAAGGCGGTCGGCAGCACTTAGCACAGGTGTTGCGAGAGCGCGGCGCGGTGGTAGATTATTGTGAAGTTTATCGTCGTGTGGCGACATCGCCTGAGCCTGGAGGCTTGCGGACGCTCATCGAGCAGCAACAGTCGTTGGCGTTGCTATTAATGAGCGTTGAGAGCGTGGATGCGTTTGAGCGCTATGCCATAAATGAAGGCGTGCTGGATACGTGCAAGGCGTTGCCTGTGTTGGCACCAGGGCCGCGCATTCAGGGTGCATTGACAAGTCGCGGATATCAGCGCATTGTAGCTGCTGAACGAGCCAATCTGGACTGTTTATGCACTGCGTTAAAACAGCTTATTACTTGATTTTGATGTAAATTTACAAGTAAATGTGGTTTTTTTTTGTATAATTGGGCGTTGACTGCGTCTTGTTTATAAATGAATCGTTAATTAACATTAAGAGAGTGTCCTGATTGTGACTGATTTCAAATTGTCGTCTCGTACCCGCCCTGTCCAACATCATTCTGGGCGTATCATTCCATTGATCACTTTTTTATTGGCTGTTTTAAGCTTACTGGGTGTCGTGTATGTGTGGTTGATGAGCGGTATGCCAATGGGCGTGCCCGATAAAAACACTATCAATAAATTAACCAGTGGCGAATTGACCGCGGGCGGCCAGCAAAGCAATTTGTCTGAGCTAACGGCTGATTTGGCACAAGCTCAAAAGGTCTTAGGCGCGTTGCAAGCGGGTCAGAAGCGTCAACAAACGGAACTGACCAAGGTCAAGGAAGTGACGTCGTCGGGCAAAGAAGCGACCAGTTTAAAAATGGCGGAAGTGGATTATCTTTTGCGCCTCGCACATCATCGCGTGAGTTTGATCAATGACGTTGATGGCGGTATTGCGTTGTTGGAGTCTGCGGACAAGTTATTGTTTAATCAAAACCAACCAGCATTTTTGAAAGTGAGAAAAGCGGTGGCGATGGATTTGGCGGCATTGAAAGCATTGCCAAAAGTTGACGTGGATGGCATCTACAGTCAGTTGTCGGCATTGGCGCTACAGGTGTCTGAATTGCCACAGTTCTCAACGCCTCAAATGAAGAAAGAAGCAGCGGCAAAAGCAGACTCGACGGCAACCGTAGCAGGAAGCACAGCAGACGAAAAAATGGTTGAGCAATTAACCACGTCCAATTATGAAAGTCCTGAAAGCTTCGCGGACAAGGTGAAATCATCGACAGTGAAGTCAACGAAAACCTTGTGGGAACGTATGAGAATTAAGTACCACTCGGACTTTTCAGCGCAACCGATGCTCAACGCAGAGCAGCACTTTATTTTCACGCAACACGTTCGATTGTTGATTGAGCAAGCAAAAGTGTCGTTGTTAACGGGTCAACAAACAGTGTATGAAAACTCATTGCAAGAAGCCGATGAGCTATTGGCAAAACACGCTCAGAAAGTCAGCCAAGCAACGGTAATGCGTGAGACCTTGTCGGGATTAAAAGCAATGAACATTGAACAATCGACAGGCGTTGATTTGAAATCATTGTCGGCGTTGTTAGGGTTGTCGAGTGTGAGCATGCCAAAGGCAAAGCCTATACAAGAAGAAGACGGCAACGCTGCTAGACCAGTGGCGGATACGTCAAAAAAGACGGACACAGTATCGACGACTGGCACGGAGAGTACTGTGAAAAAAGCAGCGAACGAAACAGTTCAGGATAAGGCGACGCCTGCTGCTGCGAAAGGAGTCAAATTATGATTTTATTTTTGGCCATTTTTCTAATCGTTGTAGCGGCGTATTTTTTAGCTAAGCTCATTTCGATAGACACCGGTTATGTTTTGATCTCGTATGCGGGGCATGCATTTGAGTTGAGTTTTTGGTGGGGCTTGTTTCTGACAATTATCACGTTCGTGACCTTGTATATTCTGTTTCGTTTGATTGCAGCGGTACTAAGTACAGGCAATGTGCTGGGACGTTGGAGTAAGCGTCGCAAGCGCAAATCATCGAGTGTGAATTTGTCTCAAGGGTTATTATCGTTTTTTGACGGTGATTTTAAAACGGCAGCTAAGTCGTTATCAAATAGTGCAAAGAGTTCGTATACGCCCGAGTTGAATTATTTGGCAGCGGCAAAAGCGTGTGTGATGAATGAAGATTTTGACGCAGCAAACAGTTTACTTGAGCGAGCAAAAGAATGCCAAGAAGAGAGTGGTTCGAAGCACACGGCGATTGAATTGTCTCGCGCTGAATTGAATTTGGAAGATGGGAATTATCAAGCGTGTGCTGATGAGTGCCTGAGCATGCTCAAGAAGAAACCAAAGCACGAATTGGCAAACCGTTATTTGTTGGATGCCTACCTTGGTTTGGGCGACTGGCCTGCGGTAGAATCATTGCTTCCAACCTTGAAAAAACGCAAAGTGTTATCAAACGATGAGTTTGATTTTTATAAAGAACAAACGGTGGTGAATCAAATTTCCATTGCGCATGAGTCGGGTCTGAGTGGCTTGCAAACGTTGTGGAAAGGCTTGTCATCGGACTTGAAAGCAAATCCACATCTGGTTAAAGAGTACGCGTCGTCTTTGTTGGAGTTGTCGGCTCTGAGTGAAGCGGAAAGTGTATTGGCATCGGCCTTGAAAAAAGAGTGGGATGCGGATTTGGCGAGCATGTATATCGATATAGATTTACCGGGATCACCACAGCAATTAAAGACCGTTGTGTCGTGGTTGTCGTCCGATGATCGTAATGTGAAGCTGTTGAATATGGCGGGTGAAATTGCATTAAAGTCAGGTCAAACAGATGTGGCAAAAATGCATTTAGAGAAAAGCTTGATGCTTGAGCAAACAATGAAAGCGAATGTCTTGCTTGCTCGGCTGCACGATGGCGCCGGAAACACAGACGATGCGCTGGGGTATTATCGAAGAGCGTTTGAATCATGATGACGTGACACCATTAAGACATAAAAAAAACCGCAGTCTAGGCTGCGGTTTTTTTATGTCGGTTCGTTTGTATGCGAGCATTCGTATCGATGATTACTTCTTCTTCATAGAGAGGAAGAATTCATCATTGGTTTTAGTGTCTTTGAGCTTGTCCAGTAAGAACTCGATCGCAGGGGTGTCTTCCATTGAGTTGAGTAACTTACGCAGAATCCACATGCGTTGCAATTCGTCTTCGCTGGTCAACAAGTCCTCTCGACGTGTGCCAGAGCGACGAATATTGATTGCAGGGTAGGTGCGACGTTCCGCTATCTTTCGATCAAGATGCAATTCTTGGTTTCCAGTTCCTTTAAATTCTTCGTAGATCACTTCATCCATTTTTGAACCCGTATCAACCAGCGTGGTGGCGATGATGGTTAAGCTGCCACCTTCTTCGATATTACGTGCCGCACCAAAGAAGCGCTTTGGACGTTCCAGTGCATGTGCGTCGACACCACCGGTTAATACTTTACCCGATGACGGAACGGTTGTGTTGTATGCGCGTGCAAGACGCGTCATTGAGTCGAGTAGAATGATGACGTCTTGCTTGTGCTCGACAAGGCGTTTGGCTTTTTCAATGACCATCTCAGCGACTTGTACGTGTCGTGACGGCGGCTCATCGAATGTGGAGGCGACGACTTCAGCGCGTACAGAGCGTTGCATTTCGGTGACTTCTTCTGGGCGTTCGTCAATTAATAGAACGATGATGTGGCATTCTGGGTTGTTTCGAATGATGGACTGCGCAATGTGCTGCATCATCAACGTTTTACCTGCCTTTGGCGGTGCAACAATCAAACCGCGCTGACCTTTCCCGATGGGCGCAGTTAAATCTATGATGCGTC
>JBCDEX010000067.1:0-7961 GCA_039178995.1 Pseudomonadota bacterium
ATAAAAATAAAAAATTAAAAGACTGTACAGATCTAATCGTTGCGTAAGCGCCACGAACCCGCGCCATGTGCTACGACACACAGTAAGCCACCTGAAATGGCCATATTCTTTGTGAACATGATGGATTGAAGCTGGTCGCTGAAATCATAATGAAACAGCAACGCGGTTAGAATGGAAAACCCAGCCAATAGCAAGGCCGATAATCGCACATAAAGACCTACGATCATGAACAGCGGCGCAATGATTTCCAATGCAATGACACATGGAAGTAAATTACCCGAAACATCGTGTGATCCCATCCAATCCGAAATTTGAGGATAGTTCTGCAATTTATTAATGCCCGCACTTAAAAAAAACCCGCCCATTAAGATCCGAGCCACGAAATCAAACGCATTGAACATAACGCCGTTCATCATTTATTTTTACACCTACTTATTCTTGAACGCCCCGCTTCGTTCGCATAGTCACAAATTCTTCCGCAAGCGTTGGGTGCACACCAACGGTTTGATCCAGCTGCTGCTTGGTCAACCCTGCTTTAATCGCAGCGGCAAACCCTTGAATGATTTCACCCGCATCAGCTGACATCATGTGCATACCCACGACCACATCATTGTCAGCGTCCACAACCAATTTCAAATAACTGCGTTCTTTGTCGTCCGTCTCAAGAAAACTCTGTTTAAGTGCAGCAAACTCTGATTCATACACATCAACGTTCTCACACTTCTGTTCTGCTTGCGCTTCGGTTAAGCCAACCGTAGCTAAATTTGGCATCGAGAAAACCGCCGTTGCGACGTTATCATAATCCATCACACGCTCAGATGAATTGAACTGCTGATCCACAAACACCATGGCTTCTTCTAACGCGACTGGGGTCAATGCGAGCCCTTTTCGCACATCACCCAGAGCAAATACCCCTGCTTCAGTTGTCTCAAAACGTTCATTAATCTTAACAAACCCATCTTCGAGTTGAACGTCGGTGTTTTCAAGCCCAAGATCTGCTAGATTGGGTACGCGACCTGTGGCCATCAACACATGATCCACACATAAGGTATTGCCTTGCGTCAGCGTCAATAAAAAACCATCGCCTTGCTGTTCTATGCGTTCAATGTTGTTATTCAACTGAAGATGAACACCTTTACGAGCGTATTCACTTTGTGCCGCATGCGCAAGATCCGCATCAAATGATTTCAAACATTGTGGGCCGCGATAAATGAGGTGCGTTTCGATACCGAGTGCATTAAAAATACTCGCAAATTCAACTGCAATGTAACCTCCGCCAACCACCGCAACGCGTTTTCTCAATGCGGGTAAGTCAAACACCTCGTTCGAGGTAATTGCCAACTCGCTGCCGGGGAACTCTGGACAAAACGGCGTGCCCCCAGTGGCAATCAATACACGTTGCGCAGTCAATACCTGAACCGCTGACTCGCTGTCCGTGACCGAGACCTCGCTCACGCCGTCGACAACCTGCTCGATGCGACCATGGCCCCAAAATAAGTTCACGCCACTGTTGTTCAACAACCGATCGTAAATGCCGTTTAATCGACTAATTTCTTTCGATTTATTCGCAACCAAACTCGTCCAATCAAATCCATTAACTTGAATATCCCAGCCAAAGCTCGATGCCAAGTGCACGTCTTCAGAAACATGCGCTGCATACGAATACAACTTTTTAGGCACGCATCCCACATTGACACACGTCCCCCCTAAATACGCTTCTTCAATCAACGCCACTCGATGTCCTTGAGCAGCCGCCACTCGAGCGGCACGAACGCCTCCCGAGCCAGCGCCGATTACTAATAAGTCATACCGAGTCGTTGTCATGTGTTTCTCCTGTGTCGAACCAATTGAGTTGAGAGCGCAGCGTCACCACATGACCAATGACCAATAGGCTCGGCGCGGAAATACGTGTGTCTTGAATTTGTTGGTAAAAGCAATCGAGAGTGCCGACGTGCACGCGCTGTGTCAGCAAGGTTCCATGCTCCACTAAGGCAATCGGTGTGTCTTTATCGCGACCGTGTTGAATGAGTTGATCGCAAATGATCTCAATGCTCTGAGACGCCATGTACAACACCAAGGTTTCATGCTCATTCAAGCACGTAGCCCAGTCAATAACGCATTCACCGTGTTTTGAATAACCCGGTAAAAAGCGCACCGACTGCGCATGATCTCTGTGGGTCAATGGAATGCCGGCATACGCAGCACAGCCATTCGCCGCACTCACTGCAGGCACCACTTCAAAATGAAGTCCTTCTGCGTTCAAGGTATCGAGCTCTTCACCACCGCGCCCAAAAATAAACGGATCGCCGCCTTTCAAACGTACCACTTGTTTGCCTTGCTTTGCATGATCCACCAACAGCTGGTTAATCGAGGTTTGTGGCACGCTGTGATCGTCGCGTTGCTTACCCACATAAATCAATTCGGCTGAGGCATTGGCGTAGCGTAAAATGGCTGGTGACACCAAACGATCGTACAAAATGACGTCCGCCCATTGAATCAGACGGACTGCTTTCAACGTCAACAATTCAGGATCACCTGGGCCTGCTCCGACCAACGCCACACTGCCGTACAATGAGCCCTTTTGTCGGTTCGCTTCAGCATCACGCAGTTGCTGTTTAAACCCCGCTTCAATCAAATCCAGACATGATTCATCCAATTGTTGAATCATGCGCCCGCGCCAAAATTGCTTCCAAAACAAACGTTGTTCCGACAACGCAGGCAAGGCGTCTTTGACACGCTGTCGATGGCGCTTAAATAATTCGGCAAGCGCGGCATAATAACGTGGCACCAAACCATCCAATTGCGCTCGTAACAAGCGCAGCAGTGCGGGCGATTGGCCTTGCGTAGACACGCCGATGGTTAATGGATCACGATCAACCAATGCGGTAAACACCACATCACTGTGTGCCGATTGATCGACCACATTGACCAACACATGATGTTGTTCGGCAATCTCAGCAACGAGTGCATTCACATGGGCGTCATCAGTGGCCGCAATCATCAGCGCCCATGTGATGCCATGTGTGCGCTCATACGTCGATAGCCACTCTTCGGAAAATGCCTGTTGATTGATCGTCATGCCATCCATCGATTGAATGTCGGAATGAATCTCAGGAGACACGACCGTGACGTTGGCGTTCGCACTGCGCAATTTTTGAATCTTACGCCGAGCAACCTCGCCACCGCCAACCACCAAACACGGTTTATTGCGTAAATCGAGCCCGACCGGCAAATAGTCCACGTGTTAGCTGTCCAACATGATGGCTGTTTGCTGATTCATATACGGCTGCAATGCATCGGGAATGCGAATCGAGCCATCGGCTTGTTGATAATTTTCCATGATCGCCAACAAACACCGTCCAACCGCCAAACCAGATCCATTAAGCGTGTGGAGTAACTGTGGTTTTTTGGCATCGGCGCTGCGGTATTTTGCCGATAAACGACGTGCTTGGTAGTTATCAAAATAACTACACGATGAAATTTCGCGATAGGTATTTTGACTCGGAAGCCACACTTCCAAGTCGTACGTTTTACGTGAGGAGAAACCTAAGTCACCCCCGCACAACAGTACTTTGCGATATGGCAACTCAAGCTGTTGCAAAATGCCTTCTGCATGCTGTGTTAATTCTTCTAACGCGGCCTCTCCCTGCTCTGGGTACACAAATTGAACCAATTCCACTTTTTCAAATTGATGCTGACGAATCATGCCACGTGTGTCACGTCCGTAACTGCCCGCTTCACTTCGAAAACACGGCGTATGCGCAACAAATTTAAGCGGCATATCGCCGAAGTCGGTACTGCCTGACTGCTCAACAATCACGTCTCGAAGCAAATTGGTAACCGGCACTTCAGCGGTCGGGATCAAATAGTATTCGGTGTTTTCCAATTTGAACGAATCATCTTCAAACTTTGGCAGCTGACCCGTTCCAAACAAACTGTCTTTGTTCACAATATACGGCACATACACTTCTTCGTAGCCGTTCACCTGCGTGTGCTGATCCAGCATGAATTGAATCAACGCACGATTCATTTTTGCCAAGCCGCCGCGCATGACCACAAATCGACTGCCAGTGATTTTGGCTGCGGTATTAAAATCCAACGCGTTCGATTGTTCGCCCAAATCCACGTGATCTTTCACCGGCGCATCAAACGATTTCGGCTCGCCCCATGTCAACACTTCAAGGTTATCGGCTTCGTCATTGCCTTCTGGCACCTCATCTGCTGGAACATTTGGAATCACCGCCAAAAAATCATCCAACGCTTTGTCAGTAACTCGTGCGGCCTGCGTGAGCGCTTCAAGTTGCGTATCCACGTCTTCCAGTGTTTTTTGCACCTGCTGTTTTGCCTCATCAACGGGCACACCTTGCTTAATCAACTGCCCAACTTCTTTCGAGACTTTGTTGCGCTGAGCTTGCAATTGTTGGACCTGAGTTTCAGCGTCACGACGTGCTGAATCCAAGGTTTGAAACTCATCAATATTGAGATCAAATTTCTTTTTCGCCAACGCGCGTTGAGTGTCTTCGGGATGATTACGGAGTAATTGGATATCTAACATGTTGACCTTAAAATGAAATAAAAAGTGAGTGTCCGATGTCATGACACGATGAGGTGTGAGTGATGCACCGTTTTACGTATCGTCGCCGCCATAAAATGACGAACAAGGTATTATATTCGTTTGTCGAGCACTTTGACCAGCAATAAGTCAGTCGCTCACCACAATGCACACGAACGCATGCTAATTCATGACGCTGCGCACAAGATAAAACCCTGCAAACACAGCCAGCAAACTCGCCGCCACACTGCTCAACATATTAAAGACAGCCACCTGAACGTCGCCGCGCTGAAGATATTGCAATGTCTCAAGAGAAAACGTTGAAAACGTGGTAAACGCACCCAAAAAACCAACGCCTAAGAACAAACGCAGCCCGTCACCTGTACTTGGTTTGTTGATCAACCAGGCAAACAAGCACCCCATGAAAAAACTGCCCAAAACATTCACCATCAAAGTGCCTGGTAGGTAGCGAAGTGGCGTGTTGGTATTGACCCATTGTGTCAATCCGTACCGTGTGGTTGCGCCCAATGCGCCGCCCACTGCAATCAAAATCAAAGCGTTCATAACTCATCTTATGTCGGTTGTCTGAGAGCTATCCACTCTAGCACAAACACTCATATAAACAATGCTTGTGAACGCACCCGACTGTGTAAGCACTGCGTTCACACTGGATCATTTACACGCCTGACAAAACCCTGTATTTTGAGCGTTCACATAATCCAACAAGTCACGCTATACCACTCATAATTCATTCCATCACACCATGCTTAAAGACCATCGCCCGCACTTCATCAAACAATGGCAATTGCGCTTACGTGCCGCGTACATTCGTCGTTTTGTCGAACCTCATCTCAGCCATTTGGGCGACCACGCCAACATCATGAATCCACAGCACTTAAAAGTCACAGGCCCCAATGTGTCCATTGGCGCTTACGCGACACTTGTCTGTGAGCGCGACCAACCGGTTCGCATTGGCGTTTGGCCAAGTGAGAATGCATTCGCACACGTAACCATTGGCGATTACTCCTTATGCAGCCCAGGCGTGCGCATACACGCTATCTCAAGCATTACGATTGGTCACAGCTGTTTGTTTGCAAACGGCGTGTACATCACCGACAGCGACTGGCACGACGTCTACGATCGCGTGTCGTTCGACAGCACACACAAAGCGGTGGTGATTGGAGACAATGTATGGATTGGCGATCACGCCACGGTGTTAAAAGGTGTGCGCATTGGCGACAACAGTGTGGTGGCCGCAGGCAGCGTGGTCACAAAAGACATTCCGGAGAACTGTATCTACGCAGGCAATCCCGCCAAACTGATTAAAACATTAGACCCAAGTGTTGGGTTTAGCACGCGCAAAGACTATTTTAGTGACCCAGAATTTCACAGTAAACAAGCCTACATTCACTCCATTAGCTTGTCTGGAAACACTGTGTGGAAATGGCTTCGGACGCTTGTTTGGCCCAAATCAGGAGACTGAGAGGCAAGCGCCACTCATCATCGATTGATGATCAATAACGACCGCTATCGATAACGGCAACGGCTGAGTTGACGCGCATACAAGCGACTGCGATCTTGAACGCGTCGAGCCACCTTCAACAACCACGGCTTGCGTCGATACGACGCACGATTGTAGCCTGCATGTCCTTCGTGGTAGGCCAAGTACAGGCGATACGCATCGCGTTTGCTGATATTCGAACGTTTGTAACTTTGGTGACTGTACCAGCCAACAAATTCCACGGCATCGGCAAAGTTATTGCGTTTCGCGCCGTATCGACGTGTGAGATCGAGATACTCTTCCCAGGTCCCATCCAATGCTTGTGCATAGCCATACGCCGTTGAGATCCGCTTTTTGTAAAAAGAAAATGGGGTTTTCTTGTACGGGGGTCGCGCTTCAGCAATGAACGACGATTCGTGGTAAATGATCGACATCAAAATGGCGCTCGGGACACCCCATCTCATCGAGGTGCGATTCACCGCTTTACGCCAGCCTTTTTGCTGTGAGTAAATATCACATAAGTTATGCGGGTTTCTTGGTGGATGATTAGCAATCCCAGAACATGCGGACAACAGCAGCGCGATCAACACCAACGCTATACGCTTCATCAATGGATTGCGCGTAACAACTGCGTTATGTGTGTGTGCGTATAAATGTTTCAAATGCGTCCTCACTCCAGACCTCAATGCCTAATTCCGTCGCTTTGGCCAGCTTACTTCCTGCTTTCTCACCTGCGATCACAATCGATGTATTTTTCGACACACTTGAGCTGACTTTGGCGCCAAGGGTTTTCAGAGCATGACGGGCAGATTCACGCGTCATCGTTGAAAGCGAACCAGTCAATACGATTGATCGTCCTTCCAATGGTCGCAATGTGTGCGTAACCTCTGTATCGGTGTGATCAGGCCATGTCACTCCTAATGCAATCAGGTCATTTATCATATCCACATTCGCATCACTTTGAAAGTATTCAACAATATATTGCGCAACAACCGGTCCAATATCAGGTACTTCCAGCAAGGTTTCAACGTTCATTGTACGCAGTGCATCCAGTGTATGAGCCGCTTCGACCAAGTTCTCAGACGTGGTACGCCCCACTTCTCGAATTCCCAAGGCGTAAATAAATCGCGATAATTGCGTTTGCTTGCTGTGCTCTAATGCCTTCAATACATTCTCTGCGGACTTATCGCCCATGCGCTCCAAACCGGCCAATTGCGCATGTGTCAGTCGATACAAATCCGCCAGACAGTCAATCAACTCCTTATCCACCAGCTGATCAATGAGTTTATTACCTAAACCGTCGACATTCATGGCGTTACGCGACACAAAGTGAACCAAGCCTTCCTTAAGTTGCGCACGGCAAGTTAAGGTTGCTGGGCAACGTACGATGGCCTCGCCTTCAAGCATGCTCACGGGCGTGTCACAAACTGGGCATTGCGACGGTACCTGAATCACCTGCGCATCATCAGGGCGCTGCTCTCGAATCACCGACACCACTTTTGGAATCACATCGCCCGCACGGCGAATGATGAGCTGATCGCCAATGTGAATATCCAATCGTTCGATTTCCATCATATTGTGCAACGTGGCGTTACTCACCACCACACCAGCCACATTCACCGGCTTTAAGCGCGCCACAGGTGTGAGCGCTCCAGTGCGCCCAACTTGAAAGTCCACATCCAACAATTGCGTCACTTCTTCTTGTGCTGGGAATTTATACGCAATGGCCCAACGCGGAGCTTTGGCAATGAATCCCAATTGACGCTGTTCCTCAATCGCATCCACTTTGAAAACCAGGCCATCAATGTCATACGCTAACGTTTCACGCATCTCGGTCAATAAGCGAATGTACTCATGAACGGCGGCTGTACTGGTTGCACGCTGTATCAACGGGCTGACACGAAAGCC